>CAZDNN010000589.1:0-4101 GCA_964506385.1 uncultured Planctomycetota bacterium | reverse complement strand
CTAGCAGTCCGAACGGACTTCTGCCACGGGCTGCTAGGCTCCGAAGAATGCGGCGGCCTCGCGCAGGCGGGCGGGGATGTCGATCCCAGCAGGGCACTTCTCGACGCACTGGCGGCACTCAGCGCAGCGCTCCGCTGTATACTCCTGCGCCTCGTAGAGGTCGCGGCCCATGTGTTTGAGATCGGCGGGGTAGTCGCGGGCCATGTCCCAGGCGCGGAAGATCTCGGGCACCTGAATGCCGTTCGGGCAGGGCTGGCAGTAGCCGCAGCGCAGACACTCCTGGCCGTAGCGGTACGACCTGCGGAGCGAGCCGATGGCGTCGAGCAGCTCGGCGCGCTCGTCGTCACTCAGGGGGCCGCGCTCGACGGCGGCCACATTGTCCTCGACCTGTTGTGCGTCGATCATCCCGGGGATCACCGTCGTGACGCCGGGGGTGTGGGCGACCCAACGCAAGGCTCCCGCCACCACGGGGTCGGGCGACACGGGGAGGCCCTCCGGCCCAGGCGGACTGGAGAGCTGGCCGCCGCTCAGCGGCTTCATGACCACCGTGCCTATGTCGTGCTCGGCGGCCAGCGGGAGGAGCGCGCCGGAGCCCTCGGGGTCGAGCGCCGAGTAGGCGGGCATGAGCACCTCGAATACCCCGCTCTCGATGCAGCGCCGCATCGTCTCCAGATCGCGATGGACGGAGACGCCGATGTGGCGGATCTTCCCCTGCCGCTTCGCCTGCTCGGCGCCCTCGACGGCGCCGCCGGCGGCGAAGACCTGGTCGAAGGTCGAGCGGTTGCTGACGGTGTGGAGGAGCAGGACGTCGATGACGTCGGTGCGGAGGTTACGCAGGCTGGTCTCCACGTCGGCGAGCAGGCCGTCGGCCGTGCGGCTGGCGCTCTTGGTGGAGAGGACGAACTCATCGCGTCGGCCGCCGATGGCCCGGCCGATCTTCTCCTCGCTGTCGCCGTAGTTGCGCGCCGTGTCGAAGCAGGTCACCCCCAGCTCCAGCGCGCGACGCAGCGCCTTCGCAACGTCCGCCTCGGCGCATCGGCTGAACTTGATGCAGCCGAAGCCCAGCGCCGACACCTCCAGCCCCGTCGAGCCCAGCACGCGGTAGTCCACGCCTCACCCCTTTCGCAGTTGCCCGTCGTTACACGGGCGATTATAGGCGGCGCGCGGCAGGGGGTCAATTGCCCCGGCAGAGGCGGTCCGGCAGGAGCCTCGCCCTCCCGGGGCAACACGGCGGACAGGTGCAGGAATGGTCGATCAATCGGCGGGCTCGCCGAGGCGCTCGATGGCCTCGCCGATGCGCTGGCGGACCGCGTAGAGGCGGTCGGGGTCCATCTCGTAATCGGTGAATGAGGGGACGAGGCGACGGGCGGCGCGGAGCGCCCGCCAGGCCTGGGCACGGGCGCCGATGCGCCAGCGGCTGGCCTCGTCGAGCCGGTATTCGAGCTCGTAGAGCCACTCGACGTCTTCGAGGCCCTCGCGGATCAGCTCCCAGCGGATGGTGTCGATGGGGCCGCTGACGACCGGCTCGGCCGACCTCTCGCGGACCGGCGGGAAGAGCAGGTAGCCGTCGCCGTTGCCCCAGAAGCCGCCGTTCGGCGGGATGCTGGCCGCGTCCTCCCAGGGGTTGGTCCGCCAGTACGTCGTGGACCAGTAGAGGCTGCCGTCCACGCCGTGCTTCCAGAGCATCCAGAAGCGGATGCGGTGGGTGATGGCGGGGTGGTCGGTGAAGTTGTTGGGGTAGGGTGCCTTCGGCCCGCAGCAGACGTACCACCAGACCTCCTCGCCCAGTTCCTGGCGCTCCTTGCAGATGTCCTGAGTGCGGTCGTACTGGGAGAGGACGGGCACCCAGATGTCCACGTGGCCGTAGAGCGGCTCCTCGGGCTGCTCGGTGAGAAGCCGCTGGAGGTCGGGGTGGGCGGCCCGCAGCAGCTTCATCCCCTTGATGACGTAGCCGTACTGCTCCTCGGTCGGCTCGTCGAACCAGTAGACGTATGCCTTGCCGAGCCAGCCGTGCTTGGAGAGGTGCTCGCAGATGCTGTTGTGGACGAGCTGGTGGAGCCTGTTGTACTCGGGGGAGAAGCGCTTGTGGCCGCCAAGCGTCGCTGGCACCGAGGTGGCGCCCCAGCCGTAGTTGAAGCCGGTGAAGTGGCGGGCGTCGAGGGTCCGCTTCGCGGCGGCGTCGAAGTCGGCGAAGTCGATCTCGATCTGCTTCCCGTCGATCGTGACCTCGTAACGTGCCGGCCACAGGGGGTCGTAGGGCGAGACGCGGTGGCGCATGAAATCGTCGAGGTAGAGGTCGGCCACCTTCCGCTTGTCCGCGTCGGTCTTGATCCCCTGCCACTGGCACACGGTGCCGTAGTTGAGGCCGTAGGCGGTGCGGATGATGGGCTCCTCGGGCAGCACGAAGTCGAAGACCCGCAGGCGGATGGGAACGACCGCGAAGGCCTTGCCGCCCGCCGTCACCTTCAGCTCCAGCTCGTACGTGCCTGCCACGGCCCCCTCCGGCACGTAGAGGCTCACCCAGAAAGGATGGTGGCGGCCCGGCTCGAGACGCACGGGGCCAGCGATAGGCAGCAGGGGGTCGGGCCACAGGCCCTCGCGGCCACGCCTGTCCGTCGGCCTCGTGACGGGCACATAGCCCACCTTGCGGATGCTGCCGTCGAAGGTCCTGAGGAGTGCCTTCAGCTCGTCCGCCTTCCTGGGGCGCGAGATCCCGGCGACCGGGCTGACGCCGGTGAACGAGAGGGCCAGCTCCACGTCCTCGAGGCAGGTCGTCGGCGTCAGGACGAGCTGGAAGGCCTCGGTGTCGTTGCGGGCGGCGGCGATGTGGACGGCGTCGGTGGCCGTCGAGGGCAGCGGCTGGTCGAACTGCACCTTGCGGGTGGCCGACGCCGTCCAGACGGCGCAGCTCGACAGGCGGGTGAGGATGGCCCCGAACGGCTGGCGCACCAGAGGCTTGCGCGGTGGCTTGAAGCTGACGGACGCGGCATCGAGCACCCGCTCGGTGCTTCGGACCTCGATGAGCAGGGAGGCCGACGCCGCGTCCTCGACGGGCTGGAGGACGAACTCACGGAACGTGAGCCTCGCCGGCTCAACGGGCTGCGCGGCCACCGTGCGGCGGCCGCCGTCGGCCTGGAGCGTGGCCCGCAGGCTCAGGGGCCCGCCCACGGTGCCAAGCGCCGACAGGACGCTGCTGGCGACGACCTTCCCGTCCTCGACCCGCAGGGCCGGCGTGCCGACCACCAGGCGGCGCTCTGCGGTGCCGACGCGTGCGAGGGCGAAGTGCTGGGGCGCGTGGAAGCCGCCGAAGGTGGCGGCGCTCGCCTGCCACTCCTTCAGCGGCATGCGCTGGCGGCAGGCCTGGAGCGCGAACAGCATGCCCTCTTTCGGCTCGAACCCGAGGGAGGCAAAGGGGATCCGCATCTCGGCCGTCCACACACCCTCGCCGACTTGGGCGGCGCCCTCCCACTGGGCATTCCAGGCGGCCATCTTCGTGCGACCGAAGTCCTCGCACAGCTCATCGAAGCGCACGCCCTTGGGATTCAGGATGAAGTGGCGGTACGTGCGGCCGCTCGGCTCGGGCGCGACGAAGAGCTCGACGCAGTCGCCCATCCAGACCTTGTCGTCGCGGGCAGCGCCCTCGATCTGGAGCTTGTCCGTCTGGGGCTCGGTGCAGTGCCAGGCGACGTAGAGCGCGCGGTCGTCGCGGGCGACGTAGACCCGGGTGGGCGCCTTGGGCTCGGAGCCGTCGTCGCAGAGCGCCAGCGTGTGGAGCATGGTCGGCCGCCAGGCGGTCTCGAGCGCCCCGTCGATGCTGATGGGGCCGTCGGCACGCCAGACGGAGAGAACCGGCCGCTCGGCGCGGACCAGCCCGGCGGCATCGGCGCACGGGGCGGCGGCGATGAGAAGCGCGGCGAGGGCTAGGGCGGTGACCGTTCGCATGGCTATTCTCCTGGTGGCAGGCGTCCGGGGCATCATAGTCAGGGCGTGCGCGCGTGTCAACGCGCTCGGCGGGGCTGTGAGCCGGGGACACCAGGACGATGTGTGTGGCGGCGTGCCACGCGTTACGCGTCTTCCATCGTGACGCGGGGGCAGACGCGG
>CAZDNN010000588.1:0-4102 GCA_964506385.1 uncultured Planctomycetota bacterium | reverse complement strand
AAGCCGAAGCCCGGCGACTGGCTCGACCGCCATCACGAGACGGGACAGACGTTCCGTCAGTATCGCGCGTCCAGCCCGGTCAAGCCCACGGCCGAGCGCCGCACGATCTACGTCCAGCCCCTCGGCGACTTCAGCAAGACCCAGCGCAGGATCGTCACCCTCACCGCCGAGTTCATGGGCCTCTACTTCCACCTGCCCGTCAAGGTGAAGGAGAACCTGCCACTCTCGCTCATCCCGGAGAAGGCGCGGCGGGTTCATCCCTCGTGGGGCGACAAGCAGATCCTCTCGACCTACGTGCTCGACGATGTGCTGCGGCCGCGACTGCCCAAGGACGCCGTGGCCTACATCGCCTTCACCACCTCCGACCTGTGGCCGGGGCGGGGCTGGAACTTCGTCTTCGGCCAGGCCTCGCTCCGCGAGCGGGTTGGCGTGTGGTCGATCTACCGCAACGGCGACCCCGACGAGAGCCCCGCGGCGTTCCGCCTCTGCCTGCTCCGCACGATGAAGACGGCGACCCACGAGACAGGCCACATGTTCTCGATGCACCACTGCACCGCCTACGAGTGCAACATGTGCGGCAGCAACCACCGCGAGGAGAGCGATCGCCGGCCCATCGCCTGCTGTCCCGAGTGCGTCGCCAAGCTCTGGTGGATCACCGGCTCCGACCCCGTCGCGCGCTACCGCAAGCTGGCGGCGTTCTGCGAGAGGCAGGGGCTCGAAGGTGAGGCGGCGTTCTATCGGAAGTCGCTTCAGGCTCTCGGGACCCGCTGAGCGGCGACGGATAGGGCCAATAGGACCGATAGGACCCATCCCATGCGTATCGCCATGATCGGGCTGCCCGCGTCGGGCAAGACCACCCTGTTCGACGCCGTGACCGGCCACCACGAGGAGCCAGGGGCCTATGCCGCGCCAGGCTCCGTCCACGTCGGCACGGTGGCGGTGGCCGACGAGCGCCTCGACTTCCTCTTCGAGCGCGTCTTCCAGCCGAAGCGGAAGGTCTACGCGCACGTGGAGTTTGTGGACATCGGCGGCCTGTTCACCGGCGGCAAGCCCGAGCCGCACGCGGTCGAGGCCATGCGCGACGCCGACGGCCTCGTGAAGGTCGTCCGCGCCTTCGCCAGCGACGCGCTGCCCCATCCCAAGGGGTCGGTGGACGCCGCCCGCGACCTCGCGGACCTCAACGCCGAGCTCTTCATAGTGGACATCGACATCATCGAGCGCCGCATCGACCGCCTGCGCGTCTCCGTCACGAAGCCGACGCCCAGGCAGGAGCAGGAGAAGGCCGAGTTGGCCCTCCTCGAGCGCTGCCGCGCACAACTCGACACCGTGGGCTCCCTCGACCGCCTCGAGCTCACCGACGACGAGGCCAAGATGCTCCGCGGCTTCTGCTTCCTCACCCAGAAGCCCAGCGTCACCGTCATCAACACCGGTGAGGAGCACCTCGGCGGCGAGCAGGCTCTGCTCGACTCCCTCGGCGAGACCCACGGCCCCGCCCTGGCCATCGACGCCGAGCTCGAGAAGGAGCTTCTCGAGCTCGACCCCGACGAGCGGGAGCCCTTCATGGCGGACTACGGTCTCGCCGAGCTGAGCGAGCACAGGCTGGTCAACGCCGCCCTCGAGGCACTCGACCTGATCACCTTCTTCACCGGCGGCGACAAAGAGGTCCGGGCATGGCTGCTCCCGCGGGGCAGCACCGCGGTCGAGGCGGCGGCAAGTGTCCACACGGACATGGCACGCGGCTTCATCCGCGCCGAGGTCGTCCAGGTCGCCGACCTGCGGGAGCACGGCTCCTTCAAAGACGTCCGCGCCGCGGGCAGAGAGCGCCTCGAGGGCAGGGACTACGTCGTCCAGGACGGCGATGTCCTTCACATCCGCTTCAGCGTTTGAGCGTCCAGGCTTCCATGCGCGTCGCCATCAATGCACTGCTGCTGTCGGGCCGCTACTCTGGGGTCGAGAAGGCGATCCTCGAGCTGCTCCGCCACATCGGCGAGGGCACCGACGACGCGATGGCGGCGCTAGTGGGCAGCGACTTCGACGCAAGTGTCCTCGACGGCTGTCGCATCGCCATCGAGCGGCTGCCGGTGAGCAACCGCTCGCGCCTGGCCCGCATCGCCTACGAGCAGGCGCTGCTGCGGCGACGGCTGGGCGACTTCGACGTCTTTCACGCCCCTGGCTACGTGGCGCCGACGCGGCTCCCGATCCCCATGGTGCTGACGGTCTACGACCTGGTCGCGCTGCGGCACCCGCGGCTGGCGGCGCGGTCGAACGTGATGCACTATCGCCTGCGACTGCCGCGCTCGGCGCGGGCGGCGGCGCGGATCATCGTGCCGACCGAGTGCGTGGCGCGGGACGTCACCGAGCAGTTCCATATCCCCCGCGGCCGCATCCGCGTCGTGCCGCTCGGGGTGGCGGAGCGCTTCCGGCCGCCCTCGGCGGAGGCGGTGGCGGCGCTGCGGGAGCGTCACGGGCTCGGCGGCCCGTTCCTGCTCTTCGTGGGCAACGTCGAGCCGAAGAAGAATCTGCCGACGCTCCTCCGCGCCGTCGCCGCGCTGCGCCGCGACGGGCGGCCACACGAGCTCGTCGTCGCGGGCGCGCGCGGCTGGAAGTGCCGCGAGGTCTACGCCCTGCCGGCAGAGCTGGGCATCGAGGGCGCCGTGCGGTTCCTCGGCTACGTGCCCGAGGGCGATCTGCCCGCGCTGTACGGTGCGGCGGAGGCCTTCGTCTTCCCGTCGCTGGTCGAGGGCTTCGGGCTGCCGCCGCTCGAGGCCATGGCCTGCGGGACGCCAGTCGTAGCCTCGGAGGCCGACACCCTCATCGAGACGGCCGGCGACGCGGCGCTCCACGTGCCCGCGCTGGACGCCGAGGCCCTGGCGGAGGCGCTGCGGCGGGTCCTCGACGATGCCTCGCTGCGCCAGCGGCTCATCGAGGCGGGCCTCGCCCGCGCCGCCGAGTTCACCTGGACCCGCACGGCGGAGCTGACCCGCGCGGTCTACCACGAGGCGGTGCAATGAGGATCGCCTACGTCGTCGGCGCTTTCCCCAGCCCCAGCGAGACCTTCATCGCGCGGGAGATCGCGGCGCTCGAGGCGCGGGGGATCGAGGTCCACGTCTTCCCGCTCTGGCGGGCGGCGGGGGCGCCGGCGGACGAGGAGGCCGGCACGCCCGTGCATCGTTGCGGCTGGCTGTCGCTGAGGGCACAACTGCGGTTCATCGTGCCGAACACACTGTGGCAGTGCTATCTCCTGGGCCGCGCGCCATGGGAGCCGGTGGGCGCCCTGCGGGGGCTGTGGCAGTTGGGCCGGGCGCTCGGGATGGCGGAGCGGATGCGGGAGCTGGGTGTCGAGCGGGTCGTCGGCCACTTCGCCAACGCGCCGTCCACGGTCGCCTGGGTGGCCGCATCGGTGGCGGGGGTGCCTTTCTGCCTGTCGGTGCACGCGCGGGACGTGTTCGTCGAGCCGCAGCTTCTGCGGCAGAAGGCGCGGGACGCCGCGGCGATCGTCGCCTGCAACTCGGCCGTCGCCGAGCGGGCGGGCGAGCTGATCGAGGAAGCGGACCGCGAGAAGGTGCGGCTCATCCATCATGGGATCCCGCTCGACGAGTTCCCCTTCCGCGAGGAGCGGCCCGAGGACGACGAGGAGCCGCTGATCCTCGGGGTGGGCCGTCTGGTCGAGAAAAAGGGCTTCATCCACCTCGTCCGGGCGATGGCCCGGCTGCGGGAGCGAGGAGTCGCTGCGCGATGCTGGCTGGTGGGCGACGGGCCGGAGCGTGGGGCGCTGAGCCGCGAGATCGAGGCGCTGGGCCTCCACGGGATCGTCGAGCTGCGCGGCTGGCGGCCGCAGGGGGAGCTGAAGATGGCGTGCTACGAGCAGGCGTCGCTGCTGGCCGTGCCGAGCGTGGTGGCCCGCGACGGCGATCGCGACGGCGTGCCGAACGTGCTGCTCGAGGCCGCGGCCATCGGCGTGCCCATCGTGGCGACGGAGATCGGCGGCATCGGCGACCTGGTCCGCGACGGTGAGACGGGCCTCATCGCGAAGCCCGGCGACCCCGAGGATCTCGCCAGGACGATCCAGGCCGTGCTCGACGACCCCGATGCAGCCATGGCG
>CAZDNN010000587.1:0-4113 GCA_964506385.1 uncultured Planctomycetota bacterium | reverse complement strand
CCGCAGAGCCGCTCGATCCCATACGGTGTGCCCAGTGCGAGTTTTCCTCGGCCCAACATGCGCGCACGGCGCGCGCATGTTGCGCTGGGAGACTCTATCGCCTCCCACCACCGCCTGTCAAAGGACGCCGCGTTGAACGGCGCGGCCGATCCTGGTACAGTCGCGCCGTCAGGACCCAGCGGGAGAAAGGCCGCGATGGCAGACACGCCTGAACAGGGCCAGCCGTGGACGGAGGGGTGGCCAGGCTACGAGCGCTTCCCCGAGGAGTTGATCGAGCCGGTCCTTGCCGGCGACACGCAGGCCGAGCGCCGCCTGTGGGCGTGGGTGCTCGGCTTCTGCTACCACGCCGCACGCATCCTCGCCCGACGCTGGGGGATAGACGCCAACCGCGTGGACGACGTGGTGCAGGAGGCCATGGCAGGGCTCTTCCGCACGCGCGACCCCGTCCGCACCCTCCAGGAGGCGGGCAACCGCCGGGGCTACCTCTACGGCGCCGTGCACAACAGCGCGGTGGACCTCTGGCGGCGGGCCTCGCGCCGGGCCGGCGCCGTGTCCCTCGACGCCGTGGTGGCCACCATCGCGGGCGACGACGATCCCGTGGCCGACGCCAGGGCACGGGAGCTCGAGGCCTTCGTGGAGGAAGAACTCGACGCCCTGCCGAAAAACAGAGCCGAGGTATTTCGTCTTCACTTGCGAGGGCTGACACAACAGGAGATCGCGGACCTCACCGGCGTGAAGTTCGCCACGGTGGGGACCTGGGTCTTCCGCGTCCGACACCACCTCCGCGACTGCTGGAGGCAGCGCAACTCGGGAAGGCACGAGCCGTGAGCAACCCCGATCGCGACCGCTACCGCCCGCTCCCCGACTGGCTCGAGGCCGAGCTGAAGGCGGCCCCGCCGCCCAGCGGCGAGGTGCTCGAGCGCCACGAGCACCTTTTCGAGGGCTTCCAGGCCATGGTCAGGGCCGAGGCGGCGGCCAGAAGCTCGCTCGCGCCTGTGGACGCCGTCTTCTCGATGGCCGGGAGACTGCTCGAGGTGGCTGGGGAGGCCGCGCGCCGCCTCGCCCCGAGGCCCGCGCACCTCGCGGCCGCGGGAACGGAAGCAGCCCTTGCCCCGGCTCCGGCGCGCCCCATTGACCGCGTGGCCAGGCGCGTCGGCGACGCCCTCATCATCGCGAGCACCTACCGCAGCGGCGCCGGGGCAGAGGTCGAGCTTGCCGTCGTGCGCGCGGAGGACGCGATGGAGCTGCGCCCCTTCACCGCAACGGCCTACGATGCAGAAGGGGCGATCGTGGCCGGGCCTGTGGAGGTCAGGGAGGGCGATCCACTGCCCCGCCTCCCGCGCCTGAGGGAGGGCTGCTACACCTTCGCAGTCACCTGGCCGGGCGGCCGCGGCGAGCTCCGCGTCGAGTTCACCGCGCCGGGATTCTAGGGCTTGCCGAAACAGGTGATGCTGCCGTCGTCGCCCACCACGTAGAGGCGCCCGTTCGCGGCGGCGGCGCCGTTGAAGACGGGCGACGACGGGAGCTGGTGCTCCGCAAGCCGCTCGCCCTTCGCCCCATCAACGACGTAGAGCAGCCCACCCTTCCTGCCCTCGAAGGCGCCCAGCGGGTCCTTGGGGTCAACGACGTCCGGCGGCCCCGCCACGAACAGCCGCCCGCCGGCGAGCACCATCGCGCGGATCCGCACCGGCACCCGCTCCATCCAGGCCTTCCCGCCGCCCTCGACGTTCTTGGCGAAGAGCAGGTAGCCCTTGTCGCCTGGGGTGAAGTAGACGGTGGGGTCGAGGCCGCGGAGGGAGTCGAACATTCGGACGTAGTAGACCGACCGCCTGTCGTAGGCGATGAGCCGCGCGTACTCGCCGCCGAAGGTCCAGGGCGTGCGCTTGAAATAGCTGTCCTCGAGCAGGCCGTAGCGCGCCTGAAGGGGCGCCTTGCCGGTCTGGCGCTCGAGCTCGAGGTCGAAGGTCTCGCTCCGCATGTAGATGCGGCTCCCGTCGCTCATCAGGACGTCGGGCAGCGCGCCCATCGGCAGACGGTAGTTCTGCTCGAGCCCCTCGACGGCGTAGTCAGGACCCTCGAGGTGCGCCTGGTGGAGCACCCTGCCCGTCGCCGCGTCGAGGCCGAAGAGCCAGATGCCGCCGTCGAGGTGGGAGGATCGTCCCGCCGCGAAGTAGGCCACCCCCTTCTCGACGAGCACGCTGCCGTGGACGGGCCACGCCGATTCAAGCTGGCCGAAGGCCCCGATCAGCCGCGTACCCGGCGCGGCGCGGAACCGCCAGACGAGCTGCCCGTCATCCGCCCGCAGGCAGTATACGTGGCCGTCTGACGAGCCGAAGACCACCGTGCCCCGATGGTACGTCGGCGGCGAGTCGACACGCGCCCCGGCCGCAAACTCCCATACCTGACGGCCATCCGCCACGTCCAGGCACACAACGTGATGCTCGTCCACGAGCGCGGTGAAGAGGCGCCGGCCGACGACCGTCGGCGGCGAGACCTTGCGGCCGACCCGCACCCGCCACAGCGGCTTCGCGTCGTCGGGCACCGTCGTGTCCACCGACCCAGTGCGCATCGCGTCGTGGCGGAAGGCAGGCCAATCCGCAGGAGTGGCGAGGTTCGAGGTTCGAGTGTCGAGTGCTCCGAAGGCGGGACCTTTTCCCAGGGGATGGGCGTCTGCCACTCGAACCTCGCCACTCGACACTCCTTGCCCTCGCGCGGGGGCGAGGGCGATGAAGCCGCTGAGCTTCTCCTCGATATAGCAGGCGCAGGGGTGCGGCGGGGCGTATTGGAGGCCGTTGGCGGGCATCATCCCCATGTGGCAGGTGCCGCGCACCCAGTTGTGCACGGTGTGCTTGCCCTCCTTGAGGTCCACGTACTCGGTGCCGCGTCGGCTGGCGAGGATGTAGCGTGAGGTCGCCTTGTTGCGGTAGCAGCGGTGGTGATGATAGGTCTTGAAGATGTTGCCGAGCGGGACTCTCCTGACGACCTCGCCCGTCCTGAGGCCGTAGCCGTAGACGTTGGTGGGGAACAGGCTCGACGACGCCCGCTTGCCGCCGCCCTTGAGGGGCTCGCGGACGAGGTCAGCGCCCCAGGTCCACACGAGGCCGTCGATGACGAACACCTCTTTCCACTCGTACCACAGGTGGCCTATGTACTTCTTGGGCTGCTCCCAGAGCACCTTGCCGGTGGCGGCGTCGAAGGCGGCCAGCTTGTTGGGGCTGGCGTGAAGGACGACGCCACCTTTGACGATCATCGTGCCGACCCAGAGGGTGCCCTTCGGCCTGATGCCGCCGGCGCCCTCGTCCGCGGGGGCAGAGGGGAACTTGGATCGCCACACCTCCGCCCCCGTGCGGAAGTCGAGAGCGACGATCTCCGAGCCGTCGATGAGCGCGACGACCTTCCCGTCGGTGGCTGTGTTCAGCGTGGGGTCGAGCTTCGGCGCCTTGACCACCCCGCGCATCGACCGCCACCGGTAGTAGTCGGTCAGGGTGCCCCGGTAGACCTTCTCGGTCGTCCACGCCTGCTTCCCGCTCGCGGCGTCCACGGACATCACTTTGACGCCGCCGCCGGTCAGGACGGAGAGGATCAGGGTGCCGTCGAGGTAGAGGATCTCGTTGGTGCGCTCGGTGCCGGCGTAGGTCTTGAGCACCTCGCCGGTCCGCGCGTCGAGCTCGGAGACGGGGGCCTGGTAGCCGAGGGTGACGTAGACCCTGTCGCCGATGGCGACGAGGCGCTTCTGGAGGTTGAGCGGGATGTCGCCGGGACGCAGGCTGAACCACGTGTCCTTCCACTCCCGCCAGCCCCAGCGGCGGATGGGGACCCTCCAGAGCACGACGCCGTTGAAGGCGTCGCTCGCCACGAGAGCCCACTTGTCGGGCAGCGGGTGCTGGCCGGCGAGGCTGATGGGCGCCTCGTCGATGATGGCGAAGAGCCTGCCGCGGGCCGTCACCAGGGTGCTGATGCTCGAGTCCGTCTCGTGGGACCGCATCCACATGGGGTCGGCGATCCACTGGAAGTGCCGCGGCGGGCCGACCACGCTGTCCTGCGCCACGGCATTGCCGTCCGCGCCGTGGAGGTAGTGCGTCCAGTCGTCTATCTCCGCCGGCCACGGCTTCG
>CAZDNN010000586.1:0-4127 GCA_964506385.1 uncultured Planctomycetota bacterium | reverse complement strand
AACTCCGCAATCCGGACCCGCTCGACACCAGCCAGCTTCCCGATACCCTGCTCAACTACCCTGCCGAGGCCAGGGGCAACCTCCGCCGCGCCGGTCGGGCATGACTTCAGATCGCAGGGGGAAGCCGCCTGTCGGGGGCAAGGAAGCCCCGTGATGCCGGTTGTGCGCGCGACGGTTCGCGACCATCCCTCTTCTTGACTCCTGGTCCTGCATCTGGTAGCATTCACCGTTGTCGGGGGAACAGGCGCCCGTGGCTCAGTGGATAGAGCACTTGCCTCCGGAGCAAGGGGTCGCAGGTTCGAATCCTGCCGGGCGTGCCATCAGGGCGGCTGGGCCTGTGCCTGCCGCCCGTCTGTGCATTGAGGGCGCACCATGGCGAAGCTGTGGGACAAGGGGTACGACGTGGACGCCGAGCTCGTGGCGTTCACCACCGGCGACGACTACCTGCTCGATCGCGAGCTGGTCGAGGCCGACTGCATTGCCTCCGCCGCCCACGCCCGCATGCTCGCATCGATCGGGGTCCTGACCGACGAGGAGGCCGACCAGCTCGTCGCCGAGCTCAAGGCCATCGCCGACGACAGCCGCAGCGGCGCCTTCACCGTCGAGCCGGCCGACGAGGACTGCCATACGGCTATCGAGAACCGCCTGGTCGAGCGGCTCGGCGACCTGGGCAAGAAGATCCATACCGCCCGCTCCCGCAACGACCAGGTCATCGCCGCGACGCGGGTCTACGCCAAGGCCAAGCTCCACGAGCTCTTCGACGCCTGCCTCGGCCTCGCCGCCACCCTCCGCGACTTCGCCGACCGCCACAAGGACCTGCCGATGGTGGGGCGGACGCACACCCAGATCGCCATGCCGTCGAGCGTGGGGCTCTGGGCGGGCGCGTGGCTGGAGTCGCTGCTCGACGACCTGCGGCTGCTCGAAGCCGCCTACGAGCTCAACGACCAGTGCCCCCTCGGCTCCGCCGCCAGCTACGGCGTGCCGCTGGCCATCGACCGCGAGCTGACGGCCGAGCTGCTCGGCTTCGCCCGCCTCCAGAACAACGTGCTCTACGCGAACAACAGCCGCGGGAAGATCGAGTCCGTCATCCTCGGCGCCGGCGTCCAGACCGCCATCGACCTGAGCCGGCTGGCACAGGACCTCATCAACTTCTCGCTCCCCGAGTTCGGCTACTTCCGCATCCCGAAGGAGCTGTGCACGGGCTCGAGCATCATGCCCCAAAAGCGCAATCCCTGCGGCCTCGAGCTCATCCGAGCGAAGACGAGCACCATCATTGCCTGCCAGAGCCAGATACTCGGCATCCTCAAGGGCCTGCCGAGCGGCTACAACCGCGACCTCCAGGAGACCAAGCGCCCCTTCCTCATGGGCCTCCGGCTCGTCACCGCGTGCGTGCGGGTCATGGACCAGACGTTCCAGCACCTGGAGGTCGATGAGGAACGGTTGCTGGCGGCCTTCACGCCCGAGGTGTTCGCCACGGACGAGGCGCTGCGGCTGGTGGCCGAGGAGGGGATGGCATTCCGCGACGCCTACAAGCAGGTGGGGACGTCGCTGGACGCTCTTGAGGCGATGGACCCCCGAGCGGCAATCGCCAAGCGCACCCACGCAGGCGGCCCGGCCAACCTGCGGCTCGAGCTGGCCGACGAGGACCTCAAGGCCGCCGAGAAGTTCATCGACGAGCGCCGCGCCCGCTTCGAGCAGGCCGTCGAGGCGCTGCTGGCCTGACGCAGTGCGGACAGGGCCGCGACAGCAAGGAAGACTGAACGGAGGAGACTGGCATGGCGATCGAGGACATTCTGCGGAAGCTCGAGGCGACCCCGGTGCCGGAGGTCAAGAAGGCGGCGATCGCCTACTCGGGCGGGCTCGACAGCTCGCTGGGCATCGAGCTGCTGCGGCGGGTCTACAAGGCCGATGAGATCGTCGCGATCACCTGCGACGTCGGCCAGGGCAAGGAGGAGATCCGCGAGGGCCGGCGCAAGGCCAAAGCCCTGAAGATCAAGCCCATCGAGATCGACGCCACCGAGGAGTTCACCGAGCAGTGGCTCAAGAAGGCCATCTGGGCGAACTCCGATTACAACGGCTACCCGGTCTCGACGTCGATGACCCGCCAGCTCATTGCGCGCATCGTGATCCAGAAGGCGGCAGAGCTCGGCTGCGACGCCGCCATGGAGGGCTCGAGCGGCAAGGGCAACGACCAGTACCGCATGCACAACGTCTTCAAGTACTTCGCCCCCGAGATCAAGGTCCTCGTGCCCGTCCGCGACTTCGACCTGACGCGCGGCGAGGAGACCGAGCTGTGCCGCCACTGGGGCGTGCCCGTCACCGAGTCGATCACCGGCGGCGACGACAAGACGATGTGGTGCCGCTCCATCGCCTCCGGGGCGATCGACCTCAATCAGCCGCTGCCCGACGACATCTGGATGTGGCTCGTGCCGCCCGAGAAGGCGCCCGACAAGCCGGAGATCATCCGCATCGAGTTCGCCTGCGGCATCCCGGTGAAGCTCAACGGCCGCGCCCTGCCGCTCGGCAAGCTGATCCCGCGGCTCAACGCCATCGCGGGCCGCAACGGGGTGGGCAAGATCGACATGTTCGAGGACGGCATCATGGATCTCAAGAGCCGCGAGATCTACGAGGCGCCCGCCGCCCACGTCATCCTCAAGCTCCACCGCGACCTCGAGCAGCAGTGCCTCACCAAGGAAGAAATCCAGTTCAAGAAGATCGTCGAGCACCGCTGGGCATACATGACCTACCACGGCGAGTGGTATCACCCCCTCCACCGCTCCCTCGACGCCTACCTCGCCTCGACCCAGGAGTTCGTGAACGGCACGTACCGCGTGAAGCTCTACAAGGGGAACATCGAGATCGTCGAGCGTCAGAGCGCGACGAGCCTCTTCAGCCCTGAGATCCGGTCGATCAAGGCCCGTGGCTTCGACCAGCGCTGGTGTGCGAACGCCGCGAAGATCCGCGGCCTGCCCTTCGAGATCATGGCCCGCCGCGAGCGCGCCGCCAAGCAGGCGGCGAGGGCCGCCAGGAAGCGGAAGCGCAAGAAGTAGCCGCGGCCGCCCCCAACACTGAAGACTCCGCGCGAGCCCCGGGCATCCCGCCCGGGGCTCGCGGCGTTGCGGGCTTGCCCTTTCCGGCTGGCCAGCTAGAATGGCGCAGCCGGAGGGAGGTCGTCCTGCACCCGCTGGAGGTCCGCCGCCATGGTGATGCCCCGCGTCGTGATATCGTCGCCGACTCGCCGCGAGTTCCTCGTCGCTGGCGCCGCGCTGCTCGCCGCGCCGGCGCTGGCCGCGGGCGACGAGAGCGTGTCCATCGGCATCTTCACCGACTCCCACTACGCCGACCGCGAGCCGCGCGGGAGCCGCCACTACCGCGACTCCGCCGCCAAGCTCGCCGAGTTCGTCCGTGCCATGAACGAGGCGAAGCCGGCCTTCGCCATCGTCCTCGGCGACTACACCGACGAGCGCGGCGGCGCGCCCGAGAAGGTCGCCGACCTCAAGCACATCGAGGCCGTCTACCGAGCGTTCAAGGGGCCGCGCCACCACGTCATCGGCAACCACGACCTCGACGTCTTCACCAAGGAGCAGTTCCTCGCCGGCACCGGCATGCCCGCCCCCCATTACGCCTTCGACAGCGGCCCACTGCGCTGCATCGTGCTCGACGCGAACTACAAGAAGGACTTCTCGCCCTACGCGGCCGGGAACTTCAACTGGACGCAGACCTATGTCCCGCCCGCCGAGCAGCGGTGGCTGGCCGCCGAGCTGGCGCGAACGAAGAGGAAGGCCGTCGTCTTCGTCCACCAGTGCCTCGACGATGAGGGCGGCGCTCACGGGGTGAAGAACGCGCCCGACGTGCGGCGGATCCTCGAGGCCTCCGGCAAGGTGATCGCGGTCTTCCAGGGGCACAATCACCGGGGCGGCTATCGCGCCATCCGGGGCATCCACTACCTCACGCTGCGGGCCATGGTCGAGGGGGCCGGCCTCGAGAACAACGCCTTCGCACTCGCCACCATCTCCCCCACCGGCGCCCTCCGCCTACGCGGCTACGGCAAGCAGCCGAGCCGGGAGCCGAAGGCTGACGGCTAGCAGCCCGTGGCAGAAGTCCGTTCGGACTGCGTGCGGGTCTTC
>CAZDNN010000585.1:0-4129 GCA_964506385.1 uncultured Planctomycetota bacterium | reverse complement strand
ATCGCCTACCGGTTCACCGAGTGGCACATGAAGAACCCTGTGGAGACGGCGTGGATCTGGCAGCGATGGGGCTTCACGGGCATCGGGGCGGCGGTGATGTGGGGCCTGGTGTTCCTGCGGCACAGCTTCGCGTGGTGGCCCATCCACTACATCGGGTTCGTCGTCGGCGACACGTGGGTGATGGGCAGGGCGTGGTGGAGCGTGTTCATCGGCTGGCTGGCGAAGCTCGTCATCATGAAGGCGGGCGGGGCCAACATGTACCGCCGCTACATGCCCATCTTCCTCGGGATGATCTTCGGCCAGCTCATGTGCGGCGCCTTCTGGATGGCCTGGGACGCCTGGTTCGGCATCGTCCGCGACTACGTCTACATCGGCGTGCCCTGACACCCCACCCACTCGCCCCGATGCTCCAACTGCCCTGCCCGCCATAGCACGATGCGTAGGCGGGTCGGGACGGCGATTGCGGCGCTCCAGCGTCCGTGCTGGAAGTAGGGCCTCCCCTGAATCGAAGCGCGGCTCGGCAGGAGCCTCGCCCTCCCGTTACTTCTCAGCGGGCAACGGCCTCACCTGCACCGCCGCCCAGCGCCGGATCTCCTCGACGATCGGCATCCAGGCCTTGCTGCCACGCTCGCCCTCGGCGCCGAAGACGTAGGCGGTCGGCTGCGGCTCCGCGTAGCGCTCGCCCGGCTTCAGCGTCACGCCGATCTCGCGGCGCACGTCGGCGTGCTGGCCGCCGGCGGGGTCCTTCCAGAACATCATTTGGAAGTCGCCGGGCCTGCCCTGGGCGATGCCGTAGTGCAGCTTCGCCTTCGGGTCGAACCACGTCACGGCTATGCCCCGGCGATAGTAGTTGGGCACATCCGGCCCGCCCACCTCGTCGTCGCTCGCATCGCCCGCGAGGGTCGACAGCGCATAGTGGAAGTAGGCCATCAGTTTCCACGGCCTCGTGTCCGTATTCTCCAGCCACAGGAAGCGCGCCCCGAACCACGGCCTGCCCGGGTAGACGTAGAAGCGGTAGCACGCCCTGAAGGCCCCCGGCCGCCGCGCCTGCTGAGCGAGCTTTCCCTCGTCATCGACCGTCGTCAGCACCTTCTGCTCCGACGCCCGCTTCAGCTCGAACTCGATGTCGAGCACAAGCCGGCCTTTCTCCTCCGTTGCTGAGACGATCTTCGCCGAATCAGGCTTCGGCCACAGGTTCTGGCCGACGTCCTGCCAGACGACCGGTACGAACAGTCCAAGGTCGGAGCCGCCGAGCACGACCCGGTCGAAGGCACTCCCACCCGCTCGCGCCTTGATGAGTTGGAGGACGCCGTTGCCCACTCGCCAGCCCTCACCAGTGCGCTGGAGCCGGACTTGCCCCTTGGCTCCAGGTACCGACGCGGGCGGCTCCAGCGGCGCTTCGACGGCTGGGGCCTCGCGCGGCCGCGGCACCCGCAGGCGTCCGCTGTGGTACGCATAGGCCTGCGGATTCAGCTTCGCGGCCGCCTCGGTGAGTTCCCTGTACGGCTTGTTGTTCACGTCCACCAGGCCGTAGTTGCTGTCCTCGGGGAAGGTGGACGAGATGCCGAGCTCGGGCTCATCGACCCACATGAAATAGTCGGAGCCGACCATGAACGGCGTTGAGAACAGGAGCTTCTGGAAGAGGGTGAAGCAACGGGCCTTCTGCGCCTGGGTGTCCACCCGCATCCCGGCGCCGTGCCTGCAAGGCAGGCCGCTGTCGAGGGCGGGGAAGCTCCATTCGGTGATCATGAAGGGACGCTGTACCTCGGCATGCCAGCGGGCCAGGTCGTCCTCGAAGCCGCGGATCTCCCCAGTCGCAAGGTCGATCCAGCGGTAGCAGTTGATGGTGAAGATGTCGCAGTGCCTGCCCGCGACCCGCCCGACGCCCTTGGGGAAGCGGCCGGCGAAGCGGGAGCCGAGCACCATGTGGTTCGGGTCGTGCTTGCGGACGGCCGCGGCGGCGACGCCGAAGTAGCGCTCGGCGATGACGGCCAGGAACGCCGCCTTGTCCGCCCTCCCTTGCTCGGTCGTGTGGCGGAGCGGCTCGGCGCTCGCGGCGATGGCGTCGTAGCTCGCCGCCTTCGTGCCCCAGGCCGTATTGAGAGCCTCCACGGTCGGGTAGCGCCGCTTCAACCAACCCACAAGAGCCTGCTTGCCGGAGTGGCCGGCCGGTTTCTTGAAGACCTCGTCGGTGAGCGACCACTCGCGATGCTCCTTGCCATACCACTCGAGCTCGTTGTCGAGGAACCAGCCGACGAGCCACGGGTCGTCCTTGGCCCGGGCGCACATCTGCTTCGCCCGCTTGTCGCAGTAGAGCGGCCACTTGGGGTGGAAGACGTTGGGAAAGCCCGTCCAGTGCTCCTTCGGGCAGATGTCGCTGACGTCGGAGAAGGTGGAGCCGAAGGAGATGAAGCCCATCCACCCCAGGCCGCGATACCGCAGCGAGGGCGAGTGGCCGGCCGCCACGCAGTTGAAGCCCCAGCTCCGCAGCCGCTCGGCCGTGCTCGCCGCCCACTTCTCCTCGGAGCCGAACTGGGCGACCATGTTGCGGTGGTAGGGCGCGTAGCCGAGCTTCTCGCACCAGTGGGCGCGGAAGTTGGCGTGGTCGGTGCCCACGATGAAGAAGGGCCGGCCTTTGGGGTCGATGACCCACCAGCGGCCGTCGTGCTGCTCGACGTGGAAGAAGCCCGTCGCCTTGCCCTTCGCTTCGTCGGGCAGGGGCACGCGGCCGGCCTGGGTGTACTCAGGGAACGTCGGCTTCTGCTGCTCGGGCGCGGGCACGGTGGCGTCACAGCGGATCGCGACGTCGTCGAAGGCCACGGCGAGGCCGCCGCACGTCAGCGCGGGCCTGCCGAAGGTCACGGCCTTGTTGTCGAGCTTGTAGCGCTTGCGCGCCAGCACCTTCCCATCCATCTCGCTCAGCGATCCGCTGATCTCGGTCTCGGTCAGCTCGATGCGGATGCGATAGGGACGGCCGTATTGCCAGTCGAGCGCGTCGCCCGTCGATTCGACCACGGTCAGCTTCGTCTCGGCATTCGAGTGCGAGAGCCACACGCCGTCGAGCATCTCGGAGAGCTCGATGAAATGGCGCTTCTTGTGCGTCTCGTCGCCGGGCGCTTCGACGAAGGTGAAGTGCCAGTAGTTCCGCTCGTCGAGCACGACGGCGACGCCAGCGATCTTCCACTCCCTGCCCACCGCCTTGCGGAGCGTCGCCGTTGCCTCGACGACCACCCGCTTCGCATAGGGCGCCTTCGCCGCCACCGCGAAGCTCCGTCCCGCGTCGGCCGCCACGTACTTCCCCTCCGCCACCTCCCACATGATGCCCGACGTCTCCCACGTCGGCGCCCCGTCGCTCCCTGCCTGATACCCCGGAAAGCCATCCCTCAACTCGAACGCTTCGCCGGACATCGCGTGCCGCATGGGGGGAAGAAGGGCCAACAGAGCGAGAGACAGGGCAGGCAACGCCTTCATGGCTTATCTCCGTCAGTGGCTACAGGTACATGGCCGGGGTGGACGCCTGGGGCGTCCGACCGCTCCGCTGGCAGGCAAAGCGGCGTCGAGCCGCCGCACTCCAAAGGTCCCGCCACGAGAGCTGGGCCTCGGAGCTGGGTCTTCCGTGGAGTGCGGTGGCCTGACACCGCCTTGGATTCTCGCGAAGCGCGCGGACAGGCAAGAAGCCCCACCTACGGCAGCGGCTTGATCCAGACGTTGCGGAACCAGACGGGGGCCTCGTCGCCCTGGAGCATGAGGTGGCCGGGCTTGCCGAGGTCTTCGTCGAGCTGGCCGCCGGTCACGCCCTCCACTTCGGCGCCGTCGATGACCGTCACGCCGTTGAGCACGACGGTGATCTTCTTCCCGACGATGGTGATATCGTATGTCTGCCACTCCCCCGCCGGCCTGGAGGCGTTGCACGACGGGGCAACCACGCCGAAGATGGCGCCGCACTCGGTGTTGTCCAGCGTCTCTTTCCCATGGGAATCGTAGATCTGGACTTCCTTGCGGCCGCGCAGGAACACCCCGCTGTTCCCGTCCTTCTGCACCCTGAACTCGACGTGGAGCTGGAAGTCCAGGAACTTGCGCTCGGTGTAGATGCTGTCGCTGGCGGTGGGGGTGCAGTACACGCCGTCCG
>CAZDNN010000584.1:0-4130 GCA_964506385.1 uncultured Planctomycetota bacterium | reverse complement strand
GATCGGCCCGAAGACCCGCACGCAGTCCGAATGGACTTCTGCCACGGGCTGCTAGACCCTGTCGCCACAGCAACTTCCGTGCCCATCGACATAAGTCCCCTCACCCCTCCCGCCAGATGAACCGACGATCGCCGAAGCTCCGCTTCAGACCCCGTGCGAGGCGGGGGCCTCTCTTCATCCGCGTTCATCTGCGTTCCTCTGCGCAATCTGCGCTGCAAACCTGCAAGATCCTCTTCCCCGCAAAGACGAGGAGGATGCTCTTCACTGCCGACTGCCGACTCTGGCTGCGGCCGAAGGCCGCGATGTGTGATGTGCGGACAGGCTCTCTTCCTCGTGGCTGCGCCGCCGTCGCATCGTCGTGTCCCACTTGGTGTAAGAGCTACGCCCCTTGTAGCCGCGGGGCTGCGGCGCTGCCAAGTGGCGGGCGCCGCTCAAGTCTGGCTCAGGAGGCTGGGGTTTCTTCTTCACTCGTGACACTTCAGGGGTGTTGGCCCGCCGAGACGGCGCGTACCAGAGGAACGATGTATTGAAACGGGGACATGTTTGGGGTATAGTGGCGTCTTAGAGGCGGAACGCCCCGGTCTGAGGCGGAAAGGACAGGTCATGCGCGTGGCTCGATATGCGATGGCGGCAGTGGTGCTGGCCGTTGTGGCGGCGCTGCTGGCGGGCGCCGCGGCTCCAGAGGCCAAGCAGCCGGCCGCCAAGGCGGAGCCGCAGCCGGCCCAGCGGACGATCCGCGTGGTGGATGTGCCGCTCGAAGGGGCGATTCAGGAGCGGGCACAACTGGCCATCCCCTTCGGGCCACAGCCCAAGCTGCTCCGCGATTTCACTGGCTCGATCCGCAAGGCCGCCGACGACGAGACGATCGAGGCCCTGGTCATCCGCCTCCGCGAGCCCTCCCTCGGCTTCGCCAAGCGCCAGGAGCTGATGGGCGCCATCGGTGCCTTCAAGGCGTCAGGCAAGAAGGTCTATGCCTACATCGACTCCTGCACGACCCCGAGCTACATGCTGGCGTGCGCGGCGGATCGCATCGCGCTGGCTCCCGCGGGAATGGTCGTGCTGACGGGGATTCACGGCGAGGCCATGTTCCTCAAGGGCCTGCTGGACTGGGCGGGCATCGAGGGCGACTTCGTCGCCAGCGGCAAGCACAAGTCCGCCGCCGACATGCTCACCCGCGAGTCCATGTCGGACGACAACCGCCAGGTCATCAACGAGTACCTCGACGACGTGTACGACCAGCTCGTCGCCGCCATCGCGAAGGGCCGCAAGCTCACCGCCGCCCAGGTCCGCGACGCCATCGACCACGGCCCCTACGCCCCCCAGGCCGCCCGCTCCCGCAAGCTGGTGGACGACGTGGCCTACTACGACGAGTTCCTCGCCGCCATCGGCAGGGACCTCGGGGGCACGGTGAAGGTGGTGAAGGGCTATCACCATCTGGGCAAGAAAGGCCCCGACCTGGCGCAGATGAACCTGTTCACCTTCTTCGCATCCCTCCAGCCCAAGCCGGCCATCCCGCAGACGAAGCACCCGAAGGTGGTCATCGTCTTCGCCTCGGGGATGATCGCGCCGAAGGAGGCCTCGCTGTTCGGCACGGAGACGATCAATGCGAAGGAGATGCGCGATGCCTTCGAGACGGCGCGCGCCGACAAGACGGTGAAGGCGGTGGTCCTGCGGGTGGACAGTCCGGGCGGCTCGGCGCTGATCAGCGACCTGATCTGGCGTGAGGTCGGGCTGACGCGGAAGGCAGGCAAGCCTGTCATCGCATCGATGTCCGACGTGGCGGCCTCGGGCGGCTACTACATCGCCATGCCCTGCGACGCCATCGTGGCGCAGCCGGCGACCGTCACGGGCTCCATCGGCGTCGTCGGCGGCAAGCTGTCGCTTGGCGGGCTGTATGAGAAGATCAAGATCAACGTCGAGACCTTCGACCGCGGGAAGAACGCGGGGATCTTCTCCGACACCCGCGGCTTCTCCGACACCGAGCGCGAGGCCTTCAAGGCCCTCCTCGACGACATCTACACCACCTTCGTCACCAAGGCGGCCGAGGGCCGGGGCATGGACCCCGCGAAGATGCGCGCGCTGGCCACAGGACGCATCTGGACCGCCCGCATGGCCCTCAAGGAGGGCCTGGTGGACAAGCTCGGCGGCCTCAAGGACGCCTACGACCTCGCCATCGAGAAAGCAGGGCTCAAGCCCGAGGATGTCCAGCCGGTCATCCTACCCCGCGAGAAGAGCGTCTTCGAGGCCCTCTTCGCTCCCATGGCCAGCCAGGCGGTGGCCTTCGACCCCACGCGGCTGCCCGACGCCGTGCGCCGCAGACTGCCGCTCCTTCAAGTCATCGAGCTCTTCGAGCACGAGAACGTCCTGGCCGTCATGCCCTATAGCATTGACGTGCGGTAGGATCTTCCAGTTCCGCCTGCGCGCCTCTTGCGCGCAGGCCCGACGAGGCGAAACGCAGGTTGGGCACATCCTATGGAATCAGGCGGCTTTGCGGTTGATTCCATGGGTCTCGCTGCCCTGTGAGGCCGCATCGCTGGCTCGCGCTCGAAGAGGAGAACAAACCCAGGCGCGCTGGCTTTGTTCTCTTGTGTGCCCAATCTGCGTTTTGCCTCCTCGCCTGCGGGCTCAAGCGGCGCTAGGACACTGGGCAGGCGGGGCCGGATGGCGGGACGGGATGCCTGAGGCGGGTCGGACCCCGAGAGCAGGGACGCTTCGAGGATGGCAAAGGCCGACACCGAGTTCGCCCGCACGGCCGTGGCCCTGAAGCTGGTGACGCAGGAGCAGGCGCGCGAGTGCCTCCAGCTCTACGCCCAGCAGCGCAAGCAGGGCGCCCGGGTCACCCTGGCCAGCGTGTTCGTCCAGAAGGGCTACCTGACCCGCGCCCAGGTGGGCGCGGTGGTCAAGGCGTCGCGCCAGCCACGGATCTCCCATATCGGCCGCTACAAGCTCATCGCCAAGGTCGGCCAGGGCGGCATGGGCACCGTCTACAAGGCCCGCCAGGAGAGCCTCGACAAGATCGTCGCCCTCAAGGTCCTCGCCCCAGGGCTGGCGAAGCAGAATGACTTCGTCGAGCGCTTCATCCGCGAGGCCCAGGCCTCCGGCCAGCTCAACCACCCAAACATCGCCCTGGGCATCGACGCCGGCGAGGCCGACGGATACTACTACTTCGCCATGGAGTTCGTCGAGGGGGAGAGCCTCAAGGCCGTCCTCCAGCGCGAGGGGAAGCTCGACGAGCGCCGCGCCCTCGAGATCGCACTCGCCATGGCCAAGGCCCTCGGCCACGCCGCCGAGCACAGCATCGTCCACCGCGACGTCAAGCCAGGCAACATCCTCCTCGCCGCCGACGGCACCCCGAAGCTCGTGGACCTCGGCCTCGCCAAGGAGGTCCGCGCCGACCACTCCATCACACAAGCCGGCATCCCTGTCGGCACCCCGTACTACATCAGCCCCGAGCAGGTCCGCGGCGAGCAGCAAATCGACATCCGCGCCGACATCTACGCACTCGGCGGCACCCTCTACCACATGGTCACAGGCCGCGTCCCCTTCGACGGCACCACCGCCGCCATCGTCATGACACGCCACCTCAACGACCCCGTCCCAGACCCCCGCGACCACACCCCCGAGCTCTCCGACACCGTCATCGCCATCATCAACCACTGCATGGCCAAGAACCCCGACGAGCGCTACCGCACCCCCGCAGAGCTCTGCGAGGACCTCGAAGCCGCCCTCGCCGGCAAGCCCCTGCCTCACGCCCGCCGCATCCGCCCAGGCCCCAGCCGCGCCGCGCAGCGCGCCGCCGAGCGCAAGGCCCACAAGGCGGCGCAGCAGCGCAAGCTCCTCATCGCCGGCGCCATCGGCGCCGCCGCCATCGCACTCGCCGTCGTCCTCGCCGTCGTCCTCGGGCGGCCCAAAGGCAGCCCTGCCACGGCCACCGGCCTGACGACGCAACACCACCCCCAGCCGCGCACCAGCCGGCCCCAGCCCCGCACCGCCCACAGGCCCAAGCCCAAGACCGACGCCGCCATCCTCCGCGCGAAGAAGGCCGACGCCGTCCTCGCCGAGCTCCTGGCCCTCGCCGAGGGCGACGAGGACCGCGAGCGCATCGAAGAGCGCTTCCAGGACTTCATCCT
>CAZDNN010000583.1:0-4134 GCA_964506385.1 uncultured Planctomycetota bacterium | reverse complement strand
GGACGGTCAGCACGGAGCGGGCGCCCCGGTAGAACGGGTCGCCGTCCAGCGCGCAGCGCAGGTAGACCGGGATGAGCGCGGTCTGCCAGTCGTTGCAGTGGTAGATGTCGGGAGCCCAGCCGAGGGCCTTGGCGGCGGCGAGGACCGCTCTGGAGAAGAAGATGAAGCGCGCGGCGTTGTCGGGATACTCGCCCTCCGGCTTGCCGTAGAGCATCTCGCGGTCGTAGTACCCGGGCTGGTCGATGAGCCACACGGGCACGTCCGCGCCGGGAAGGGTGGTGCGCAGCACGCGCCCGGCCACGGTGTCGTCGCCGATGGGGATCGCGAGCTCGGCCCCGGTGTCCTCCACTGGCGCAGACGCCTTGTCGGGCACGCCGCGGTAGCAGGGGAGGGCGAGGACCACCTCGTGGCCCAGGGCGTGGAGTGCGCGGGGGAGCGCGTTCGACACGTCCGCCAGCCCGCCTGTCTTGGCGAAGGGCACGGCCTCCGCAGCAGCAAACAGGATACGCATCGCCAACTCCAGCAGCAGGAAGGACGCACGCGCCGGCTCGCTCGGGATGCCGGGCAGCGGCCGCCCTCAGTGTCCGAGACAGGAGTGAGGCATCCCGCAACTGGTCAGCCGACCTGGGTCTGTCTCAGGAACTCGGCTGCACGCTCCGGCGGCACGGGGTTGATGTAGAAGCCCGTGCCCCACTCGAAGCCAGCCACCTTCGTCAGGCGCGGGATGATCTCTATATGCCAATGATAGTGGTCGATGGGGCCGACGTCAAACGGCGTGGTGTGCACCATGTAGTTGTAGGCAGGGTTGCTCAGCGCTTTCTCGAGTTTCTGGAGCGTCGTCCGCAGGCAGTAGGCCAGTTCCGCGACGCTCCGCCGCTCGATCGTCTCGAAGTGCGATGCGTGGCGCTTCGGCAGGATCCACGTCTCGAAGGGGAAGCGCGCCGCATACGGCTCGAACGCCACGAACCCCTCCCCGTCCAGCACCACCCGGTCCCCGCACTCCAGCTCCTGCTCGATCATGTCGCAGAAGATGCATCGCCCGCGGAAGTCGTAGAAGCTCCGGCCCCCGCGCATCTCGTCCCGAACCGTCCGCGGCACGGTTGGCAGCACGATGATCTGCGAGTGGGTATGCTCGAGGGATGCCCCAGCCACCACCCCTACGTTCTTGAACACCATGGCGAAGGTGAACCGCCGGTCCTTCTTCAGGTCCGTTAGCCGGTCGCGGTAGGCCCAGAGCACCTCCTCGATGTGCGCCGCGGGCAGCTCCGTGATGTTAAGGTGGTGCTCTGGCGTCTCGATGATCACCTCGTGCGCACCCACCCCGTTCATCCGGTCGTAGATCCCAACGCCCCGCTTGTCCAGGTTCCCTTCGATCTGAAGAGCGGGGAACTTGTTCGGCACCACCCGCAGGCGCCACCCAGGCTTGTTACGCTCTGTCCCCGGCTCCCGGTACGACATGATCTCTGGCGGCGTCTTGTCCTCATGGCCCGCGCAGAAGGGGCAGAACTTGCCCGATGGCCCGGCGAACTGCCCCTTGAAGTCCGTCGGCCGCTTCCCACGTTCGGCAGCGATGATCACCCAGCGGCCGATGATGGGGTCTTTGCGAAGCTCCGGCATCTACTGCTCCTCGCCCACAGCATCGCCCTCGCCGGCATCGTCACAGCCACGAGGGCGCCTGGATCACACGTGCCACATCTCGCTCTCGAAGTGCTCGGTGGGGACCTCGAACGCGATGGCGCCGGCGCGCGGGGCGCGCTCGAGCACCGTCCCGTCGTCGAGCAGCCTGACGTGGAACCGCGCGCCGTCCCGCGGGCGCAACCCCAGCTCGCGGAACGAGCAGGCCACTTCGAGGATCCGCCCTGCGGCCGCCCGCCCCGTCCGGGCGTTCCTGCCGCCGACTCGCACGAGCGGCGCCTCGCCGCTCAGGTTGCAGACCTCGAGCTGGATGTCCCGAGGCTCTGTGAAGCAGAAGACCAGCCGAGCCCCCTCCGGGACATCCTCCGCGATCTTCTCGCCCGTGTCCACCCGCACGTACAGCTCGTCCTCGCTGAAGCCGAAGTACACCGCGCGGATCACGTCGGGCGTCTGCTTCTGCATCGCGCCGCCGTCGTGGTCCCGTTCGTAGAGCCCGGCTGCCGACCACTCGAAGTACTCGGTCACCTGCCCGTCCACCTCCAGTTCCAGGAAGCCGGTCGGCACCGTGTAGGGCGGCGTCGCCGCCACCTGGGCGATCGGCTCGTCGAGCACCTCCGGCGGCTCCTCCCCCAGCAGGCGGTAGACGTTCTGGAGATGGGTGCGGAACAGGCGGTCGAACTCCGCGTCCTGCATCGACGACCTGTCGTCGCCGTACCACCAGAACCAGTCGCTCCCCTCGGCGATGTAGATCTCCTCCCAGGCCTGCTGGAGCGCCGGGCTTGCGGGCTGGCCCTCGCTGCGCTCGAGCAGATGCTCGCGGGTCTGCGCCAGCAGCTCCCAGCCGCGGCGGTCCTCCTCGTGGCCGATCCACACGCCGAAATCGCTGTTGATCCACGAGCCCGAGAAAAGGCGCGGCACCGAGGCCTGTGGCGGGTGGCTCTCGAGGTAGTCGCTGACCGTCGTCGTCCGCACCCGCGGCGTCGAGGCCAGCTTGTCATAGAGCGCGTGCAGGAAATGGATCCCGCTGTCACGGTAGAACTCCCAGGCGTTCTCCCCGTCCAGGATCACGGGAACCAGCACGTCGCGGTCGCCGTTGCGCGACGCCACGTCGGCCAGGCGGCCGGCGAAGTCGTCCGCCGCCGCCGCGGGGTCCATGTTGTAGTACTGGAAGCCGATGAGGTCCGACATATACCGGTCTCGGAAGATGATCGACAGCTCGGGCCCGCCGGCGGGCACGCGGTAGGGCTGGTAGAGGGTCTCCCACTCCTCGAGGCGACCCCGCGCGTCGCGGTGGAGGCCGCAGCCGAGGGACCGGCACAGGATGCCCTCGTCTGTGGCCATCCACTTGATGCCCGCCTCCGCCACGATGGGCGCCATCTCGGGGCTCACCGACCCCTCGGACGGCCACATCCCCCGGGGCGCGCGGCCGAAGTACACCCAGTAGGCCTCCGTCGCACGCGCCACCTGGGTGCGGGCGTCCTCCGCCATCTGGCTCCGCACCCGCGGCATCGGCAGCCCGGGTATCCCCTCCCGAGCACGCTCCATATCGCACAGCAGCGGCAGGATCGGGTGGTAGAAGGGCGAGACGCTCAGTTCCACGCTCCCGCCGTCCTGGAGTTCGCGGTACATCAGCGCCACGCTGCCCAGCACGGCCTGCTGCCTGGCCAGCATCGCCGCCTTGTCGTCCTCGGTGAACTCGCGGCCCTTCGCCGCCAGCTCCTTCAGCACCGGGTCCTCCCACAGCAACTGCGGGAAGAACCACGCGAGCGTGCCCCACACCTGGAGGTCCAGGATGTCCTGCCGGCTGAAGTCACCAGCCACCTCCTCGACAGCTCGGTGCCCCAGGCGCCGCTTGAGCAGCAACTCGCGGTATCGCTCGTGCGGCCAGACCATCGTCTCGCGGTGTGCGGTGAAGAACTCGTTGAGGGCGAAGAGGACCTCGTGCTCGGCCAGTTCCCGGGCCGGCTTCGCCGTCAGGTTCAGATGAGTCTCATCCACCTCGCCCGAGGCATAGTCCTCGAGCTGGATGAGCAGGCTCGGGACCATGTTGAAGGTCATGTGAACGTCCGGGTGCTGTTGGGCGAGCCACGCCATGCCGTAGTAGTCCTTGATCCCGTGCAGGCGGACCCAGGGCATGGCGTACCGGCCGTTCGGCCCTTCGCGATAGTACGGCTGGTGCTGATGCCAGAGGAGAGCGAGGTGAACATCGCCCATCGCGTAGCAACCACTTCCGAGGCGTCAACCCGCCTCGCGAGGGGGAAAGGCTTTGGGGATCCCTGTCGATGCAAGAGCCTAACAGAACATACGGGCAGTGTCAAGCTGCGACCACCAGACCCGCCGCGTCCCGTGGCCCCTCGCACCCGCCCTCAGCGGCGCTTGTGGCAGAGGTACATCGCGTGAGAGAGCGGGCGCCAGGCGTGCAGGGGGACGAACTCGGCGTCCAGCCCCAGTCGCTCGAAGAGCGAGGCGAACTGCTCGGGCGAGCGGAAGTGCACGGCG
>CAZDNN010000582.1:0-4138 GCA_964506385.1 uncultured Planctomycetota bacterium | reverse complement strand
CTCGCGGAAGATCATCAACGGCATCACCTTCGCACAGACGAACCCCACGATGCTGGCCAGCCAGTTCGACAAGGGCAAGTTCGAGCCCTGGGAGAAGCGCGGCTCGTGGACCATCGCCAACGGCGCTGCCCAGCACATGACCCACGGCCGCCAGACCCTGTTCGCCAAGTTCGACCAGGAGGAGGCGGTCACCATGGAGGTGAAGCTCCAGGCGATGATGCAGCGCTACATCAACTGCGAGCTTATCCTCTTCGCCGACACCAAGGACGGCGCCTACGGGCGCAACAGCGTGGTCGCGCGCTTCTACAGCAGCAACTACTACGTGATGTCGATCCAGAATGGCAACACCCACAACATCATCAACCGCTCGATGGGCCGCGTGCTCCAGCAGGCCACCGTGCGCTTCGCCTATGACCCCGAGACGAGCAAGACCCGCCTGTGGCTCGACGGCAACGATCTCGGCACATACGCGGTGCCCAATAAGCTGAGCGCGGGCAAGTTCGTCATGTTCTCCTCCCAATACCCGTGCCGCGTCGAGTACATCCGCGTGATCAGCGGCATGGTCGGCCCGACTCGGGATGAGGACGGGAAGAAGGAAACGAAGGCGCACGTGGTGCGCTTCGTCAACCGCGACCGTGTGGCCGCCGCGGAACTCGAGCTGGCCGACGGGGCTCTCGTCCTGAAGACCGAGTTCGGCGAGATCTCATCCGACGTCCAGCGAGTCGCCAGCATCGCCTTCCGCACCGAGGGCCTCGAGAAGCCGCGCCGCCGCAAGCGCGACGTCCGAGTCCTCACGGCCAGCAGCCGTCTCACACTTCAGTTCGACCGCCTCACCCCCGAGCACCTCATCGGGAAGTCCTACTACCTTGGTGACGTGAAGATCAACCGAGCCTGCCTGAAGAAAATCGAGTTCAACCTCTACAAGTAGGCGAGAAGGCCCATGGTCCGGATCCTGGTCATCCTGGCAGTTGCTGCATCGGTGCCGTCCATCTCGATGGCCGCGGCGGTCCACCGCGTGCCGATCGACACGCTGGTGGCCTCTCTCGTGCGCGACCTGGGCGCCGACCCGTACGACGTCCGCGAGCGAGCCACGGCCACCCTCCGCAAGATCGGCGACCCCGCCCGCGCTGCCCTCGAGAAGGCGGCTGAGAGCGACGACCCCGAGATCCGCGTCCGCGCCCGCGAGCTCCTCGGCGACGTCCGCAGCGGCATCCGGCCCCACTGGCCCGCACACACCGTCCTCCTCATGCGCCACTTCGACCGCCAGCAGGAGCACGAGCGCTACCAGGCCCTACGGCAGATCGTCGCCGCCATCGGGCACGAGGCCGTGCCATTCCTCCTACAGCGCATGGCCGAAGGCAACAACAACGAGGCCCAGTGGGCGCTCCGCTTCCTCCAGCAGATGAAGGACGACCGCGCCTGGAAAGAGGTCCTCGAGCTCCTCCCGAACCCTGCCAACGACGTTCAGGCCCGCGCACTCGCGTGGGCACGCGGCCAGAGCGGCCAGGCCATCGAGGCCATCGAGCAGCTCGCCCGCGACCAGATCAAGAAGGTCCCGCGCGACCCCGCCGTCGAGAAGGGCATCCAGGGCATTCTCGCCGGCCTCCAGGCAGGGAAGGCCAAGGAGGCAGTCAGCGCGGCAGACGCGCTCGCGAAGAAGGCCCCCAACGACGCCCGCATCCTCTACCTCAAGGCCGAGGCGCTCGTAGCACTCGATCGGGACAAGGATGCCATCGCCCTCCGCACGCGCGCCCTGGAGCTGAACCCCGAGACCGAGGCCCCCCACTTCCTCGCCGCCGAGCTGCTCGGCCGGCTCGCCCGGCGGCGCCTCGCCGCGCGCGAGTGGGAGCGCATCGTCGCCATCATGCCCAACGACGGGGTCTACGACATCAACGCCTGGCTGAGCCTCAGCGCCATCTACGCCGCCAGCGGCCTCTTCGAGCAGGCCGCCCAGTACCTCGATAAGGCCCAGCAGCGCTACACCAAGCTCAAGGCCGATGACAAGGATGCCGTCATCGCCGGCACCGTCGAGAGCCTCCAGATGGAGGCCTCCCGCCTCCGCCAGCAGGCAGCCCGCTTCCCAACGCCTGGCGCGGCAGCGGTCGTGGACCCCATCCCCGACAGCGAGCTGGCGATCGAGGTGTCGGTCCAGGTGAAGGACGCCGAGATCAAGAACCTCGGCAAGGCGCTCGGGCGGGTCGCCGCGCAGATCCAAGTTGCCGTCGAGCCGCCGGCGCTCAGCCTGTTCGAGGACACCTCGGCCGAGCTGCGCTACGACAAGGGACGCAAGCAGCTCATCCTCATGCTCGGCGACGAGCCAGCCTGCGAGCCCTTCCCCTGCGAGGCCAAGGGCAAGGAGTTCCAGATCGCCGCACACGCTGGCGACCGCACGCGCATCTTCACCGTCAACGCCGAGAGCGGCAAGGCGGAGCCAGGCGAGAGCTTCGACAAGGACTACCTCCTCAAGCTCAAGGCGGGGGTCAAGCTCGGGACGTTCAACGACGTCGCGCTCCGCATCAACGGCAAGGCGTACAAGTGGAGCAAGGCAGTCGAGGACGGCTTGGCCTTCGACCGCTTGCCCGATCGCCTCGACATCATCATCGAGGGCACCGCCCCATCCGGCGCGCGCCTCACCGCCCGCTTCGACCGCCCCGCCCCCGAGCCGGACCTCAAGCCCTGAAGTGGGCAGCCTCCTCAGCGCTTTCTGACGTCATAGCACGAGAGCGTGTCGTGGTAGCGGAGGTAGAGGCGGCCGCCGCAGAGGACGGGATGGGGCCAGACGTCGCGCTGGCGGCGGCGCCTGCCCTCGGGCACTTGGACGAGGCGGAAGCGACCGGCGGTCTTGAAGGCGGTGTCGGTGGGCTCGAGCAGGGCCATGACGCCGTCCTCGGCGAGGGCGTAAAGGCGGCCGTCGGCGAAGAGGGTCGAGCCCTTCGTCAGGTTGGCCTTCTTGTAGAGCACCTTGCCCGTAGCGAGGTCCACGCAGGCCCAGGCGGGGTCGCGGCGGTAGCCCGAGCCATAGAGGCGGCCGTCGGCGACCACCATCGCGCCGTGGCAGTTGTCCTGCGGCGACCTCCAGGCCTCCTCGAAGCGGACGCCGTCGTTGGTGACGCGGATGCGCAGGAGCATGCCGCCGAAGTCGTCGGGAGCCGTGAAGAAGACGCTGTCGCGCCAGAAAACAGGGATGGCCCCGATCACCTCGAAGCGGGCGAACACGCCCTGGCTCCACAGCAGCTTGCCCGCCTCGGCATCCACGATGAACAGGTGGCGGGCCGAGCAGCCGGCGATGAGGCGGCGGCCGCCCAGCTCGAAGAGAATGGGGGAGGCGTAGCCCGTCTTATCGGTGTCGGGCCGGGGCGGCTCGACGGGCCTGCCGCCGAACTGGTGGGTGCGCTCGAAGCGCAGCGGCGCGGTCTGCCACACCGTCTCGCCCGTCTTCTTGTCGAGTGCAGCCATCAGCGCCTTCGGGCCGCCGGGCGTGACGATCACCCTGTCGCCGTCGATGAGCACGCACTCGCTGCGGCCCCACTGGATGCCTGGCGCGCCGAAGCGCTGCTGGACGTCCACGGCCCACAGCTCCTTGCCGTCGGACGGGTCGAGGCACACGGTGCGGCCGTGCGCGTTCATGTGGTAGAGGCGGCCGCCGTCGTAGGTGCAGCTTGCCCGGGAGCCCGGCCACTGCTTCCGCCAGGCCTGGCCGTTGGTCGTCTTCCACTTGAGCTTGCCGTCGAGGTCGAAGGCGAAGATGACCAGGGCCTGGCCCACGTCGCCCGTGATATACAGGGTGCCGCCCGTCACGATAGGCGAGCAGTAGCCGCGGCCGAGGCCCGAGACCTGCCACAGCCGCGGCGGACCCCCCTCGGGCCACGACTGGAGCAGCCCCGTCTCCGCCGACACGCCGTTGCGCAGCGGGCCGCGGAACTGCGGCCAGCCCGGCTCCCTCGAGGCCACGATCCGCCCGTGCTCCGCTCCTGTCGCAGCGAGCGACGCCAGCGCGAGCGCCACAGCGGCTGCCCAGGGCCACACCTGGGGTGCTGTCGTGGTCCTGTGCATCCCAGCCTTCCTCGTAACGCTGGCCCCCCTCACGCTTCCCTGGATGGTACCGGCAGGCGGGAGCCGAGTCAACGTCCGCTGCCTT
>CAZDNN010000581.1:2325-4141 GCA_964506385.1 uncultured Planctomycetota bacterium | reverse complement strand
CCAACGGAGTTGGCTTTGCTCTCTAGTGTGCCCAGCCCGAGTTTTCCTCTTGGGTAGCGGCCACGGGCCGCGATACGAGGAAGGCGCGAGGCTTGAGGCGCCGGGGCAAGAGCGCCCGCTTCGCCAGCCCTCACGCCTCAAGCCTCATCTGCCTCGCCATCCATCGGGCGATGAACTCGGCGATGGGGGCGGGATCGTCCAGGTCGAGCCACTGGATGCCCAGGTCGAGCGGCTCGTCGCTGGCGATGGCCAGGTACTCGGGCTGGCCGTCGTAGAGCGGACGGGGATGGGTGCCTGCGCGGAAGACCTCGAGCTTGGGCAGCGCCGAGCGCTTGTGTCCCTCGACCAGCACCAGATCGCAGTCCGTCAGATGTGCCGCGACCAGCTCCTCCACCGGGGGCTCGCCCTCGAGCCGACGGACGAGCGCCATCTTCCCGTGGCCGTAGAGCAGGGTCGCGTCGGCGCCCGCCTCGAAGTGGCGGCGGCTGTCCTTCCCCGGCTGGTCGAACTCGAAGTGGTGTGGCGGCCGCTTCACCGTCGCCACGCGGAGTCCGCGGCGCTGGAGCTCCGGCACCAGGCGTACGATGAGCGTCGTCTTCCCGACGGCCTTCTGCCCGACGATGCACAAGATGGGCGGGGCGTCGCTCAGCGCGTCTTCCCTCCGCCGAAGCAGCCCAGTTGGCACTCCACGATCTTGATGCCCAGCGCGTTCGCCGCCTCTCCCACCACCCGCGGCTCGACACCCAGCCGCGCGGCGACAGCCAGCGCCTCCGCGCACGGCAGCCGACGCTCGATGGCCGCGTCCCTGACGGCATCCGCCACACGTCCATCCACAGCCACGGTCGCGTCTCCCAATAAGACCTGCCCTTGGCAATGCCACCCCGCAGGCCAGTATACCGCAGCGGCGGCGGCGGTCAAAGCCGGGTCGAGCGGGTCCGGCGGCTCTGGGGGCGAGCCAGGTTTTCCGGGATCGCCCGCACCCTTTCTGCTATCGTATGCGATGGAGCGGTGAGAGGAGCCGGGTGTGGGCAGGATCGGCCGCCACGAGCTCGCGGCACTGGTGAAGGGCCACCAGGCCGAGCTGTTCCGCTACATGCGCTACCTCGGCGCCGACCGCGTGGCGGCGGAGGACCTGGTGCTGGCCTATCCCACGCCGCGGGGTACCGGGCCGCTGAGGGTGGCCGGCGGCGGCTCCGTGCGGCGCCACCCTGCTCACAGGCGAGGGCCGCTTCGCCGTGGCCACCCCCCTGGGAACCGTGACCGTGACGGGAACCGAGGCCACCGTCCAACTGCTGGAAGGAGACGACAGGATGAGCGGGAAGCAGGTGCTGGTGCGCGTGCTCGTGGGAGCCGTGCTGGTAAGCGGAACGTGGGGCCAGGCGGCGCTGGCTGAGGGTGACGGGCGGCGGCTGCCCGAGCGGCGGGAGACCCGCGCCGACGGCGCGGTGCCAGACGCCCTCCAGGGCTTCCGCGGCATCCTGATCGGCGCCATCGCCTCCGTCGGCGCCAAGGGCTTCACCCTCACCGTGGCCAACGCCCGCGCCACCGAAGGCAGCCGTGCAGAGAACCTGGACGGCGCCATCGGCCAGACGGTGCCCATCCACTACACCGCGTTCGTCGGCCGCGACGGCGCCTACCGTCCATCCGAGGAGCTGCGCAACGCCGTCCGGCGCCTGCGCGGCCGCGGCGGCCTCGTCACCGTGCGGGTCCGCACGGACGACGGTGTCCTCATCGCCGACCGCGTGTGGGCCGGCGCCCAGCTCAACCCTGACCGCCGCGACCCCGCCCGCCCCCGTCGCGAGGGCGAGCGGCGGCG
>CAZDNN010000581.1:0-2225 GCA_964506385.1 uncultured Planctomycetota bacterium | reverse complement strand
TCAACCCTGACCGCCGCGACCCCGCCCGCCCCCGTCGCGAGGGCGAGCGGCGGCGCGACGGGGAGGGGGAGCGCCGCAGGGAGGGCGACGGAGAGCGCCGGCGCGAAGGCGAGGTCGACCGCCCGCGGGAGGGCGAAGGCGACAGGCGCCGTGAGGTCGATGGCGAGCGCCGCCGTGAGGGTGAGGGCGAACGGCGTCGGGAAGGTGGCGAGGGCGAAGGCCGGCGAGAGGTCCGACGCGACGGAGATCGCGAGGGCGAAGGGCGCCGCGATGGCAACCGAGACGGCGACAGGGATGGCGAGGAGCGTCGCCGCCGCGGTGGCGATCGTGACGGAGAAGGTGGAGAAGGCGGTCGCCGTGAGCGCGACGGGGGCCGCGAAGGCGGCGAGCGCGATGCGGAGTTCTAGAGCCACCGCCTGACATGCCGCGGGCTGCGAGGGGCTTCCGCTCTCGCGGCCCGCCGGTGTTCTGGCCGATGCCCGGCGCTGTGCGCCCGTCGCTACTGCGTGCTGGCCGTCGCGTCCTGAGCGGCGGCCGCCTGGCCCGCGCGGCGGGCGAGGGCGGCCGCGATGAAGTCGCGGAAGAGGGGGTGGGGACGGTCGGGCTTGCTCTGGAATTCGGGGTGGAACTGGACGGCGACAGACCAGGGGTGGCCCTCGAGCTCGACGATCTCGACGAGGGCGCCGTCGGGGCTGACGCCGGCGAAGACCATGCCCCGAGCACGCATCTGCTCGCGGTAGGCGTTGTTGAACTCGTAGCGGTGGCGGTGCCGCTCCTCGATGGTGTCGGCACCGTATGCCTCGCGAGCGTGGGTGTCGGGGAGGAGGCGGCAGGTGTAGCAGCCGAGACGCATGGTGCCGCCCATGCCGCTGATCCGCTTCTGCGTCTCCATCAGGTCGATGACGGGATGGGGTGTGTCGCCGTCGAACTCGCTGGAGTTGGCGCCCTCGTAGCCGCAGACGTTGCGGGCGAACTCGATGACGGCGCACTGCATGCCGAGGCAGATGCCGAAGTAGGGGATGCGATTCTCGCGGGCGTAGCACGCGGCCTGGATCTTGCCCTCGATGCCGCGGTAGCCGAAGCCGCCAGGCACCAGGATGCCGTCCACTCCCTTCAGGGCGGCCTCGGCGCCCTGCGTCTCGACGTCCTCGCTCTCGACCATGCGGATCGTCACGCGGGCGTCGTTGGCGATGCCGCCGTGGGTGAGGGCCTCGTAGATGGACTTGTAGGCGTCGCGCAGGGCGATGTACTTGCCGACCACCGCGATCTCCGTCTCGTGGGTGGGATCGCGGAGCACCTGGCACATGGCGGCCCAGTCGTCGAGGTCGGCCGGGGCGCAGTCGAGGCCGAGCTTGCGGACGATCAGCTCGTCCACCCCCTGGCGGGCGAAGACCAGGGGGAGCTCGTAGACGAGGTAGCTGTGCCCGAGGTCGAGTTCCTCTATGACGGCCTCTAGCTCGACGTCGCAGAACAGGGCGATCTTACGCCGGGCCTCGTCGCTGATAGGCACCTCGGCACGGCAGATGAGGATGTCGGGCTGGATGCCGATCTGGCGAAGGAGTCCGACGGACTGCTGTGTGGGCTTGGTCTTGATCTCGCGCGCCGCGCGCAGGTAGGGCACGAGGGTGAGGTGGATGTAGAGGACGTTCTCGCGTCCGATGTCGAGGCGGAACTGGCGGATGGCCTCGAGGAACGGCAGGCCCTCGATGTCGCCCACCGTGCCGCCGAGCTCGGTGACCACCACATCGACGTCGTCGGAGGCGAGCTTGCGGATGGCGGCCTTGATCTCGTCGGTGACGTGGGGGACGACCTGGACGGTCTTGCCGAGGTAGTCGCCGCGCCGCTCCTTGTCGATGATGGCCTTGTAGATGGAGCCTGTGGTGAAGTTGCTGTGGCGGCCGATGGCGGCGTCGGTGAAGCGCTCGTAGTGGCCGAGATCGAGATCGGTCTCGGCGCCGTCGGCGGTGACGTAGACCTCGCCGTGCTGGTAGGGGCTCATGGTGCCGGGGTCCACGTTGAGGTAGGGATCGACCTTCTGGATGGCGATCCGCAGGCCCCGCTGCTGGAGCACGCGGCCCAGGGCGGCCGACGTCAGGCCCTTGCCGAGGCTGGAAACCACGCCGCCGGTCACGAAGATGTGCTTGGTCATTTGCGATCGACTCCCAAGATGACTATTCAGCCGGCTGAAGTGCCGGCGAGCCGCCGCAGGCGATTGGCACGCTTTT
>CAZDNN010000580.1:0-4154 GCA_964506385.1 uncultured Planctomycetota bacterium | reverse complement strand
GCCTCGCCAAGGCCGCGGTGCGGCAGTATGGCTACACCTTCGGGCCGCACAAGGGGCAGGAGGTGGCGGTGCCGATGCTTGAGATCATCCGGGGCTTCCCCGGGACGCCCATGGCGCGTATCGCGCAGGAGCACATCGACCGGGGCACGGCGCTCACCCTCGGCGACGTGCTACGGGTCGTGCCCGACGCCGAGGTGACGGACATCATCCCTCCAGACAACCAATGAGCCCATCCACCGCGGCCGTAGCCGGCGGCGACGGCGGCAAGGCTTCCGTGGACGGTGGTCGGTGTTCGGGGTGGGGAGGTGGAGGCTCCTTCCCAATCTGTGCAATCTGCGGAATCTGCGGATGAGGATCAGGCGGCGTATCCGCTACATCATCTTTGCTCTCATCCAGTCATCCACCCGTCCACCCTTCCACCTGTCAATGCTTGAGCGGGACCTCGGTGCGACCGCCGACGGATTCGTCCACGACGACGAGGGTGCCGTTGTCCTGGAAGCGGATGTAGGCGATGTTGTGGCGAGGGTCGTAGGTCAGCTTCATCGGGCGTTCCCCTCAAGCGCGCATAGTATACCGCAGGAGGAGGCAAGGGGGAAGCCTGGGTCGCGGAACGGGTGGGATTGGGCGCCGTCGGGCAGGCCGCGGAGCATTGGGACGAGCGCGTTGGCGGCGGACTTCTCCGTGTTTCTCCGTGCCCTCTGTGCCTCTGTGGTGGATCGCTCTTCTCTGGTCACGCATCCGCCTTCGCCCCCGGCCGCCATAGCCCGCGGCGACGGCGGCGAGGCTTCGGCGGACAGGTCCCGCATCACGGAGCATAGTCCGCGAGGGTGAGGCACAGCTTGTCCTGGGCGGCGCGGGCGGCGGCGAGGGAGCAGCGGAAGTCGTTGATGAGGAATGAGAAGGCGATGCGTCGGCCGCCGGCGGTGTCGAGGTAGCCGCTGAGGGCGCAGGCGGCGCGGATGTAGCCAGTTTTGGCGCGGAGCTTGCCCTTGAGTGGGATGAGGGCGCGACGCTTCTCGAGGGTGCCCGGCTCGCCAGGCTCGGCGAGGGAGCGGCGGTAGAGCTCCCCGTGGCGGTGGCCGTGCATGTAGGCGAGCAGGATGCAGAGCTGGCGGGCCGAGAAGCGATTCGCCCTGGCAAGGCCCGAGCCGTCGCGGTAGTCGAACATGCCCTTGACGTGGGCGCGGCGGAGGAATGCCTCGACGACCTCGGCACCCGCTGGCCAGGTGCCCTTGCGGCCCTTCTCGCGGCCGAGGGTCTTGAGGATTTGCTCGGCATAGAAGTTCTGGCTGCGGGTGTTGGCGACGGCGACGGCCTGGCCCATGGTGGATGTGGTGGTGATGATCTCCGTGACGTCGCGGGGCTCGATGTGGTCGGTGGGGGTGCGGAGGCGTGGGGGTCCGCAGCGGATGCCCTTTGCGGCGAGGGTCTCGCGGAAGACGGTGGCGGTGAAGAGGGCGGGGTCGTGGACGGTGACCCAGGTGGTGTAGGGCGGGTCGCCTTCGCGGATGGTGCCTGTGATCTGGATCTGGTTGCGTCCGAGAGCGCGGTGTGCGGCGACGGCGCGCTTGCCGAGGCGTGCGCGGCTGGTGATCGCGCGGTTGACGAGGGTGACGTAGTCGGTCTTGGGGACTGTGGTGGCGATGGCCCCGGCGCCGCGGCGGGCGGCGGGCCGGACGACGAGGAGGATGCAGTTGTCGTTGAACGACAGGGCGGAGGCCTCGGCGGCGTACCAGGCGGAGAGCTGGTCTTTGGGCCAGAGGGGGTGGGTGTGGACGCGGTCGAAGTAGGAGTCGTCGGCGAGGATGCCTCCGCGGATCTCGGCGATGCCGGCGTCGGCGACGGCCTGCGCCCACTGCTCGATGACGGCGGTGGGGTTGCCGCCGTGGAAGCGGCCTGAGATGCTGGGGTCGCCGCGGCCTATGACGAGGAGGTCGCCGTGTAGGACCTTGCCGTGGGTCTTGCCGACGGCGGCGACGGTGGTGCGGAACTCGAAGTCGGGGCCGAGGAGGTCGAGTGCGGCGGCGGTGGTGGCGAGCTTGTTGTTGGAGGCGACGGTGCAGAGGAGGTCGGCGCCGTGCTCGGCGAGCCAGGTGCCTGTCGCGAGGTCGGCGACGGCGACGCTGACCCGCGCGCGCTTGAGTGCGGGGGCGGCGATGACCTTGCGGCAGGCGGCGGCGAGCTCGGCGGCGTCGAGGCCCTTGGGTCTGGCGGGTGCGGCGGGCGCGAGCGAGGCTGCGATGAGGCCGAGCGCTGCGGTCATCCACGGGTGCAGTCGCAAGTCCAAGGCTCCCACATCAGGGTCGCGGCGGGGCAGGATGCCGCCGCCGGGTGTGTGCCGTCCCTTCGGGACTGGTTGCTGCGCCGCGCGAGCGTGTGGCGGGGAATGGGCCTGCGGGCTAGTCGTCGCGGAGGCGCTCGAGGTCCTGGCCGGCCAGCCGCTCCCAGTGGGTGCCCTTGTAGTCTCGGGCGATGCGGGCGAATGTCCGGGCGGCCTGGTCGATGTCGCCGAGCCGCTCGTAGCAGCGGCCCACGTAGTGCCACGCGGCAGGGGCCAGGGGATTCTTCGGGTGCCGTTCGGCGATTGAGCGGAAGGCGGCGAGCGCCTGCTCGAACTTCTGTCGGTCGAAGAGCGCGCGGCCGCTTCGGAACTCGCGGACGGCCGGCGGGTCCGGGGTGAACCAGTCGAGGGGATGCCACCACCGCAGCTTGCGCCGCGCGAGCGGGACCATCTGGCCAGGGCTCTCCAGCGCCACGATGTCCTGCCGCGCGAAGGCCGACCACTCGCTGTCGGGATACAGCTCGATGAGCTTCAGGTAGGACCGCTTGGCGCTCTCGCGACGGCCCGCCTGCACCTGCGCGTTCGCCTGGTAGTACCGCGACGCCGGCTCCAGAGGGTTCCCCGCATACCGCAGCAGCCAACTGTCGAAGCTGACGACGGCGCGCCGGAACTCGCCGCGCAGGAACTGTTCTTTCGCCGCCTCGTACTCCACCACCGGCGCCCGCCCACGCTGCGGCGCCGCCAGCCGCACGGGCGACAGGGTCCGCGCCACCTTCATGAGGGTATGGGGCACCCCGCACCCGGCCGCCGCCAGGCCCAGCGCCGCCACGGCCATCAGCCGACTCGCTCGCACGCGCGTCCTCATCCACAACCCTCCTGCCGCACGCACCCCCAGGCACGCCACGACCGCCGCAAACCCTACCACAACCCCACACCCAAGTCAAGACACCCACCACACCCTGAGACATACTGGGGGCGGAACCCTTTCTGGAGAAAGTGTTCCCCCCCAGACCCCCACCTCCCAAAGACTTCTACGATGTGCGCCGGGTGCCGGGCCGGCTGGCAGCGCCAGCCGGCCCGGCACCCGGCGCCAACGCTGAAGTTCTTGGAGGGGGGTCTGGGGGGAACCTCTCTTCCAAGAAGGTTCCCCCCAGTATGTCTCAGGGTGTGGTGGTTGTGGCTGGTGCGACGTTGGTGGAGCGGCATTTGGGGCAGGTGATGGGGGGGAGGGTTTCGGTGGCGGGAGCCCAGGAGCCGCCTGGGCGCTTGTGCTCGATGATGGGTGGAGCGTCGGCGCCGCCGCGCTTGCGCTCGCGGAAGGCCTCGAAGCGCGCGCCGCAGGCGCCGCAGACGTACTCGTGCACCCGCGCGGTATCCTGCTTCTGGCACTTGGGGCAGGGCACGGGCCCGCGTCCAGGGACCGCCATGAAGCGGTGGCCGCAGGCCTCGCAGACATAGGGTCGCAGGAGCTCGTCGCGGGGCACGCGGCTGCCCTTCGGCCAGACGAGCCACACGCAGGCCGCGATCGCAGCGACACTCGCCACCGTCAGGCCGATCTTCTTCGCCATGGCGCTTGGAGTCCTTTCCTCGCCGGCATGTCCCGGGCGCGCCGATTATCGCCGCCAGGCCGCGCGGGGTCAAGCGGCATCATCGCTGGGCGGGGGGTGCGAGGCCGAAGGGCTCAGCGCCTCCTGCGCCGCAGGATGGGCAGCAGGCCGAGGGCGAGGAGCGCGAGGGTGGCCGGCTCGGGCACGAAGTGGCCGGCGACGGGGACGTCGCCGAGCGCTCCAGAGCCGTAGCCGGCGTTGTAGATGTCGGCGATGCCGTCGAAGTTGGTGTCGAGGAACCACTCGCCCGTCGAGGGGCGGAACAG
>CAZDNN010000579.1:0-4158 GCA_964506385.1 uncultured Planctomycetota bacterium | reverse complement strand
CGATCGGGATGGACGGGCCGTGGGACATCAAGCGCGTGCTCGGCACCGTGCCCGTCGAGCCCGACGGCTCCGCCGCGTTCCGCGTGCCCGCCAATACGCCCATCGCGGTGCAGCCGCTCGACGAGCGGGGCCAGGCGCTCCAGCTCATGCGAAGCTGGTTCACCGCCATGCCCGGCGAGGTGCTCTCGTGCGTCGGCTGCCACGAGCGCACGAACACCGGGCCGCCCAACCTCCAGCCCCTCGCCATCCGCAGGCCGCCGTCGGACATCGAGCCCTGGCACGGCCCCGTGCGCGGCTTCGCTTTCCACCGCGAGGTCCAGCCCGTCCTCGACCACCACTGCGTGCGCTGCCACAACGGCCAGCCGCGGCCCGACGGCCGCCAGATTCCCGATCTGCGCGGCACCGAGATCGTCAGGGACTGGCAGTCGAAGATCGCCGGCCACGTCAATGCGAAGGTGGGCGGCAAGTTCTCGGTGGCCTACGTCGCGCTCCACCGCTTCGTCCGCCGCCCTGGCATCGAGAGCAACATCCGCCTGCTCACGCCGATGGAGTACGCCGCCAACACCACCGAGCTGGTCCAGAGGCTCCGCAAGGGCCACCAGGGCGTGCGGCTCGACGCCGAGGCCTGGGACCGCCTCATCACCTGGATCGACCTCAACGCCCCCTATCACGGCACCTGGACCGAGATCGCCGGCGCGGCCCGCGTGGCCCGCCAGCGCGACCGCCGCCGCGCCATGAGGCGGCTCTACGCAGGCATCGACGAGGATCCCGAAGCCATCGTCCCGACCCGCTACGAGCCGCCAGCGGAAGGAGAGAAGGCAAAAGGCAAAGGGCAAAAAGCGAAAGGCAAAAGTGAGGAGTGCCCTGGGTGGCCCTTCGACGCGGCGGAGGCGAAGCGGCGGCAGGCAGCTCTCGGCCCGGCGACGAGGACCATCGACCTCGGCTCGGGGGTCGAGCTGGAGCTCGTCCGCATTCCCGCAGGCGAGTTCGTCATGGGCGACGCCGACGGGCATCCCGACGAGCGGCCGCCGACGCGCGTGAAGGTAAGCGGCTTCTGGATCAGCCGCTGCGAGATCACGAACGAGCAGTTCGCCCTCTTCGACCCCAGGCACAACAGCCGCGTGGAGTCGATGCACGGCTACCAGTTCGGCATCCACGGCTATCGCGTGAACAAGCCGCGGCAGCCGGCCGTGCGGCTCTCGTGGCACCAGGCCAGGGCCTTCTGCCGCTGGCTGGGCGAGCGGACGGGCGAGCGCGTGGACCTGCCGACCGAGGCGCAGTGGGAATACGCCTGCCGCGCGGGCACGGCCACGCCGATGTGGTACGGCGACCTCGACACCGACTTCGCGCCCTTCGCCAACCTCGGCGACGCGAAGCTCCGCGAGTTTGCCCTCGACACCTACATCCGCGTGAAGCTCGTCCCGAGCCCCAACCAGTATGACGACTGGGTGCCGAAGGACGCGCGCTTCAACGACGGCGGCTTCGTCTCCGTCGAGGTCGGCCGCTACCGCCCCAATGCGTGGGGCCTGCACGACATGCACGGCAACGTGTGGGAATGGACCCGCACCGCTCTGCGCCCCTACCCGTACCGCGGCGACGACGGCCGGAACGAGGTGCGGGTTCCGGGTTCCGGGTTACAGGTTCCGGGTTCCGGGTTGCGGGTTTCGGGCTCTTCCGATACTCGCCACTCGCCACTTGACACTCGCCACGTGCCCCGGATCGTCCGCGGCGGCTCCTGGTACGACAGGCCGAAGCGCTGTCGCTCCGCCTTCCGTCTCGCCTATCCCCCCTACCAGCGGGTCTTCAACGTCGGCTTCCGCGTCGTCATCGAGCCGGTCGTCACCACGGCCTCGGCACTATCTCATCCATCGGCGGAAGGTGGGGGCGTCAGGTAGCCAGGCCCTCGAGGATGCTGCGGGTGCGGGCGACGCAGCGGGCGACGAAGGCCGTGAGCTGCCGGCGGTTGCCCCTCGACGGATGGAAGCGGACGGCGTCGCGGAGGGAGGCGAACTCGGCGGCCATGGCGGCCTCGTGCTCGGCCTGGGCATCGGCCAGGTGGTCGCCGACGCCGTGAGCGGCATACAGGGCGCGGGACAGGTTGTGAAGCTCCCCGCTCACGCACTCGGCAGGCAGGCCGTCGATGGCACGGGGCACGGGGATGGAGAGGGTGTTGCGCGGGTTGCCCATGGCCGCGCGGGTGTGGGCGAGGGGGTCGGCATTCTCACCGCGGACGACGTGGGTGCACGCGGAGACGGTCATCCAGACGTGCTCGGCGTCCGAGGAGCAGATCGAGTGTGCGCCGTGGCTGTGGTCGCGTGCCAGGGCAGTGCAGTCGGCGACGCTGCGGGCCTCACCGGCGAGGACGTGGCTGGCGCGGTGGTACCGCAGCAGGTTATTCTCGTCGGGCGGCTCGGCGGCGTAGGGCCGCATCGCCGGCAGGCGGAAGTGGTTCGATCGCACCAGCAGGTCGTTGCGGACCTCCTGGCAGGCCAGCCGCCTCGACGTCATCTCGACGACCACGCCCTTGGCGGGGTCGGCGAAGAGGAAGATCATCCCGCGGTAGCCGCCTGAGCCGCCGGCCGCCTCCTTCGCCACGGCCTCCTCGAGCACGTCCACCGCCTCGTCGCACGAGTTCGCCCGCTCGGCCACCAGCCGCAGCAGGTGCGAGCAGATGAGGCCGCACTCGCGCAGCTCCTCGGGCGCGATCCGCGAGCCGGTGTTGTTCGCGCCGGCGAGCGCCACGTCACTGTGGAAATGGGCGAAGCCCAGGTTCCCAATGTCCCGCGACGCCAGCACCTGGATGTCGTCACCCACCTGGCGCACGTGGAAGTCCTGCGTCGCGTTCAACTCGTCGCGGTTCTTATGCAGGATGGTATCGCCCGTGGCGGAGGCGGAGCCGACCAGCAGCCACGACGTGCACTCGTCGCTCGGCGCCGCCCAGAACTGCCGCGGCAGGGCGTTGAACGCCAGGAGGTCCTCGACCTCAACGTCCGCCGCCGTGGCGATGCCCTCGGCCTCGTCGAGCCACTCGGGTGCGATACGCGCGACGACGCCGCGGAAGACCGCCCCCCGTTCGACGAGCTGCTCGCGGGTCCGGCCCGTCGCCGCGGCCCGCTCCCGCATTCGCCGCAGCCGGTCGCGCAGCGCCGGCGCAACCAGGGCGCCGTACGCGCGGCCTATCTCCCGGGGGGCGCCCTCAAGCAGGATAGCCTCGCACATCGTCGCGCCTGCCCTTCCAGCCGGCAGCCTGAGTCCCCCCCAGTCCCATCGTGCGCATTCTAACAGCCTGTTTCAAACTGAGCATTCCATGGCATCGATGGAGTTCCAACAGATCAATGCGCAACTGATGGTCAGGAAAGCCTCGTGGACCTCGGGAAGCCGTTCCCAGCGAATTCGAAGCCTGCGATACTGGTGCAGCCACGCAAGCGTTCGTTCGACAACCCAGCGGTAGACGCCCAAGCCACTGCCAGGCTTGAGCACAAACAGGATCCCAGTCAAGGCTCTGCGATTCCCCAGAGGCTTGCATCGCGGGTACCGCTTGCGACGCGGCTTGGGCGCGGGGGTAGCAGCGGCTCGATCACCTCCCATAACTCGTCGTCCAGCAACGGCTTGGCCATGTGCGATCCTCCTGGAATAAGAGGCCTCCCACATGGTTAGTCGCCGAAATGCCGCCAAACTTAAGCTCATTTTGAAACAGGCTCTACCACTGCAACGCTAGATTTGGTGGCCTGGACTGCCTAACCATAGAGAGGTCAACCCCTTATGGCCTGGGACCGGCCTCACGAGGCCACCAAGACACATCTGAGCGAGGGACCGCCTAATGGGCGGTCCGCCGCCGAAATCTGCATCTCTTCCCTCGTGAGGATGCCCGACGCGGGAGAATCTAGCGTTGCCGTGCCAAGCTGTGTGGTAACTATTCAGTTCCTGTTGCGGATCCGTCGAATGGGAGGGCGAGGCTCCTGCCGAGCCGCGTCTCGACGCCTGAATCGGCTCAGCGGGAGCTTCGCCCTCCCCCACCGGGACTTTCCGCAACAGGAACTATTCAGCCGGCTGAAGTGCCGCCGAGCCGCCGCAGGCGATTGGCATGCTTCCTGACACGTCCCAGAGGCGAGGGCGAGGCAGAAAGAAGGTCTCCGGCACCGCCTTTGCCTGGCGAGC
>CAZDNN010000578.1:0-4176 GCA_964506385.1 uncultured Planctomycetota bacterium | reverse complement strand
GGTAGCAGCAGCCGCTGCGGAAGACCTCGCCGCCCTGGAACCAGCTCACGAAGACCAGGACGTCGGGCGCCGGGATGTCGAACCGCTCGCCGTACATCTCGGCGTGCTCGAGCTCGAGGTACTCGCCGATCCCCCGGACGATAGGATGCGCCGGCTCGACGACCCACAGCCGCTCCTTCTCGCCGACCTCCCGCCACTTCAGGTTGCACGACGTACCCATGAGCTTGCGGAAGGGCTTCGAGAAGTGGCCCGAGTGCAGGACGATCAGGCCCATGCCGTCGAGCACGCGGGCGACGACCTGGTCGGCGATGTCGTCGCGGACCTCGCCGTGGGCCATGTGGCCCCACCACAGGAGCACGTCGGTGGCCGCCAGCACGTCGCCGCCGAGCCCATGGTCGGGCTCATCGAGGGTGGCGGTGCGGGTCTCGAACTCGCCGGTGCTCTCGAGATAGGCGGCGATGGCCGCGTGCATGCCGTCGGGGTAGATCGCGGCGACCGCCTCGTTCTTCTTCTCGTGGCGAAACTCGTTCCACACCGTCACGCGGGTCCTGTCGGGCATGCCGTAGGGTCCTTCCTCGGGTTCGTCGGGCGGCGTCGCCGACCCGCGGCCCCGCTGGCCGCGCCGTCGCGGGGGGATGATACGGGAGGGGCCGCGCGCTGTCAAGTCGGGCGGTGGCCGGCGGCTTCCGCCGGGTCACCGCCGCTTGGACACCAGGTCGGCGATGAGCGCGAGGGCGAAGATCTGGACACCGCCGATGAGGAGCAGGAGGTCGGACGTCTTGAGGTTCAGCTCCAGGATGATGTCCACCGTGCCTTTGACTGCACCGGCGAGGAAGAGGAGGACGGCCAGCGGCACCAGGATCTTGAGCGGGCGGAAGTAGGTGACGGTGGTGGCGATGAGGAGCAGGAAGCTCAGGGTGTCGCGGATCGGGCGGATCTTCGAGCTGCCCGTGCGGTGCCGCAGCTCGACGGGCACGTAGCGCACCGCCAGGTCGTCGCACAGCACAGCCAGGGTCAGGGTGGTGGTGAAGGAGAAGCGCGACGGCAGCAGGCGCAGGTAGCGCTCGACGACGTCGCGGTGGAAGAGGCGCATCCCGGAGTTGAGGTCTGGGATATCCTCCTCGGCGAGGTAGCTGGCGAGGCGGGTGAGAAGCCACTTGGCGAAACGGCGGTTCAGCGGCTGCGCGATCTTCGGGTCCCGCGCGGCGACGACCATGGCCGCGTCGTCGACCTCGCGGGCCAGCTCGGGGAGCTTCTCGGCGGGGTAGGTGCCGTCTCCGTCGATGATGGCCAGCAGGCCGTGCCGCGCGCAGCGGATACCGTGCTTGAGGGCGGCGCCGTAGCCGCGGTTGCGCGCGCGAGCGGCCAGGCGGACCGCCGGCCGCTCCGCCGCCACGGCCCGCACGGCGTCCGCGGTCCCGTCCGTCGAGCCGTCGTCCACCACCAGGATCTCGTATGCCTCGATCTCTGGGGCGCCGCCCAGCACGACGTCGAGCTCGCCGAGCATCTCGGCGATGGCCGGCTCCTCGTTGTACACCGGCACGATGACCGTCAGATCGGCCATGAGCTCCCTACCCCCTGAGGGTGCGATACGGATGGGCGCCGCTGCTGACCGCCTATCGTATCCCCCGCCGCCCTCGTGTCAAGCGCGTTGCCGGGCGTCATCGGCGCGTTGCCAAACGTCAACATGCCCTTAACTGCTTGCCGCGCAATGGCTTCCGCCTGCCGGACGGGCGGATCGGCGGCGGCCATGTTGCCGATCGTCAACATGGCGGCCTCGACGGGGAGCGCAGGGCAGCGCGGGGAGAACCCGTAAGCTCTTGGAGGCAAAAGACCTGGGGAGATACGCAGCCCGGGCAGCCGGCGGCACGCCATTTGCCGGTTGGCGCGTGGGGATTTGAAGTGCGGGCCGCTTGCCCTTATCGAACAGACAGGCATTCCAGGAGGAGCAGGCCATGTGGAACGCGAAGAGGGTGATGGCGTGCGCGACGGTGGTCGCGGCACTGCTCGGCGCGATGCTGGCGCCGACGACGCAGGCCGCGGTCGTCACGCAGTACGGCTTCGAGGGCAACCTCCTGGACACCGCTCCCGCTGGCGGCACGGCGGACCACCTCAGTGGGTTCGCCGCGACCGGTCCGCTGTCGGTCTCCTACGCGCCGGGCATCGTCGGGCAGGCGGTGCGGGTCAGCCGCGACCCGGGCGAGGCCACCGTGCTCCAAGCGCCCAGCTCCGGCGATCTCCAGCTCGCCCCGAGCTGGACCGTCGAGGCCTACGTGCGGCCCGACTCGGCCAACACAGGGGAGTGGGATCGCTTCGCCACCAAGTGGTTCGACACCACCGGCGAATGGCACTGGGCCTTCCGCTACGGCAACAACGGCCAGGACCTCTTCCTCAACAACGGCCAGGCCATCAACGCCGGCGGCACGGGCACGGTGCCGCTGAACCAGTGGAGCCACGTGGCCATGACCGGCAGCCCGGCCACCGGCGTCCAGCTCTGGCAGAACGGCCGTGTGGTCGGCACCGGGGCCTACCAGGCCGTGACGCCGCGCACCAACGCCTTCCGCATCGGCAATTGGCGGGTGACCGACGCGGGTGCCCAGTTCTCGGGCCTCGTCGATGAGCTCCAGATCCACAACGCCGCGCAGGACAAGGCCTACATGCGCAGCCGCGCCGCCCTGCTCCCCGATGCCGGCCCGACGTGGGAGAACGCCGACCACACCATGACGGCCGGCGACTTCGGCATCGCCTTCACCGACGCGGCGGGCGACATCCGCGTGTGGCCCGGCCTCGGCGACGCCCAGGTCGTCGTCGCGGGCGCCCACGCCAACCAGGTCGTCGCCGGCGACATCGACGGCGGGGGACACGAGATCATTTTCGTGGACGGCAGCGCGGCCGGCGGCACGCTGCGCAGCTACGACTTCGCCACCGTGACCAGCCACGGCGGCAGCACCATCTCCGACATCTCCTCGGCCGACTTCGACGGCTCCCACCGCCACGTCGTCAACGTCGTGAACACCATCGGCAACATGTACTTCTGGCGCCTCGACGCAGGCTACGGCAGCCCCGTCAACAACGCCAGTTGCCTGGCCCACCGCGTCGCCTTTGGCGAGCTGGACGCCAGCCACCCCGGCCCCGAGTTCATCGGCGTCTACCAGCCCTGGAACCAGGGGGCAGGCAACAACATGCGCATCATCAGCGAGGACGCCGCCGGCAACCTCACCTTCACCGGCATCGGCGGCAGCGGCATCAACGAGGTCGCCTCGGGCAACATCTTCAACAACGGCGGCAACAACGAGGTGATCCTCACCAACACCCTCGGCGACGTCTACCTGTGGGAGGGCGGCTACACCCACATCCACGACGACGTCAACGGCGCGGCCCTCCAGCTCGCGGCCGGCGACCTCGACGGCAACGGCATCGACGAGGCCTACTGGATCAACGCGCTCGACAACAGGGTCTACAGCTACGTCCACGGCGTCGGCGAAGCCCTCCTGGCCGTGGCGAACAACGACGACTGGTCGAAGCTCCTCATCGCCGATCTCAACCGCGACGGCCTCGACGAGCTCTACGGCCTGAAGACCGGCCAGTACGACGCCGTCTGGCGCTATGCCTATGGCCGCCCGGGCTTCGAGATCGTCCCCGAGCCCGCGTCGCTCGCCCTCCTCGCCCTCGGCGGCCTCGGCCTGCTCCGACGACGGCGACGCTGACCCTGCAACCCACGGCGCCCCGGCTCCACGCTCGGAGCGCCCTCCCATGTCCGGTTGACACGGGTGCGCCGATGGGATAGACTCGCCGCCGTCCGAGCGAGGGCTCCCGATCCCAGTGTGAGGGGCAGACGATGAGTCCCGGGCTCACCTATCGCGAGGCGGGCGTGGACATCGACGCGGGCAACGAGTTCACTGCCGAGATCGCCCGCCACCTCAAGTCTACCTTCGGCCCCCAGGTCATAGACAACGAGGGCGGCTTCGCAGGCCTCTACTCCATCCCGGGCAGTGTCAGCCTCTTCGCCATGCGTTGCAGGAACCCCGTGCTCGTGGCTGGCGCCGACGGGGTGGGCACGAAGCTGCGGGTCGCCCAGATGGCCGACCGCCACGACACGGTGGGCATCGACCTGGTGGCGATGAGCGTCAACGACATCGAGGTCCAGGGCGCCCTCCCCCTCTTCTTCCTCGACTA
>CAZDNN010000577.1:0-4188 GCA_964506385.1 uncultured Planctomycetota bacterium | reverse complement strand
GTCTACCCGCGGCGGGTGGCGATAGCGAAGGCCGACGAGATCGTGGACGCCTGGCGTGTGCTCGAGGCCCTGCGGGCGCGGGCCAACGAGGCCTGGGCGCGGCGCGGCGACATCGAGCCGTCGTACGAGATGCGCGAGCGGCCGCCCGCGCTCGAGATTCTCAAGCGCCTGCCGCGAACCAACTGCGGCGCCTGCGGCGAGGCCACCTGCATGGCCTTCGCGGTGAAGGTGTGGAGCGGCGAGGCCGCCGTGTCGCAGTGCACGCCCGTGTTCGAGGGCGAAGCCGCGCACCTCAGGGATGCGCTGGTGGAAGTTTGCTCGGGACTCACTGTATCAGGGGCTTAGCATGCAGCCGGCCAAGTGGAGCGCCGGGGTTGTGTTGATGATGGCGTTGTCGGGCTGCGCGCGGTTCGTGCCCACCGACCCATATGCGCCGGTGTGGCCCGGGCCCGCGGCCGCGAAGGCATCGGACGCCCACCAGCCGAAGCCAGGGGCGCCTGGGCCACGAGGGCCGCTCACGCTCCAGGACTGCGTGGCGGTGGCCCTGGCGAGCAACCCCGACATCGGCGCCGGCGCACGGGCCATTGACACGGCGGCCGCGGAACGCGACGTGGCCGCGGCCGACCGCTGGCCCACCGTGCATGCCACGGGCGGCTACACCCACTACCTGGACAACCAGCAGCTGGTCCCCCCGCACAGGTTCGGCCAGCGCGTGAAGTTCACCGACGACATCCTCGACGCCAACCTGGAGGTCGAGATGCCCATCTACACGGGCGGCCGCATCACCTACCAGATCGCGGCCGCCGACCTGCTGCGGAGGTCCGCCGAGCACCGCCTCAGCCGCACCCGCCGCGAGGTCGTCTTCAACGTCACCAGCACCTTCTACGCCATCCTCGCACAGCGCCGCGTGATCGATTCCCTCGAATTCTCGCGCAAGACCCTCGAGCAGCACCGCAAGAGGGTGAACGACCTGCTGGCCGCCCAGAAAGCCGCCCGCGTGGACCTGCTGCGCACCGAGGTGCGCCTGGCCGACCTACAGGAGAAGCTCGTGCGCGAGCGAAACGTCCTGGCCGTGCTCCACCGCACCCTCGCCAACCTGCTCGGCCGCCACAACGGCCCGTCGCCCCTCACCATACGTGGGGAACTGGCCCTGGCGCCCGCGGGCGCGGACCTGGCCGCCAGCCTGGCCAAGGCGCACGCCGGGCGGGCCGACTACCAGGCCGCCCGCGCCGAGCTCGAGGCCCAGGCCAAGCAGGTGGACATCGCACGCGCGGCCTACGCGCCCACGGTGTCGGCCATGGCCTCCTACGGCCGCCGCTGGGCCGGCCACGCCGTGATCCCGCAGCTCGGGGACAGGGATTCCGAGGACCTCGGGCAGGTGGGGCTGATGGTGGACGTGCCGTTGTTCGAGGGCGGGCGCCTCGCCGCCGGCGTGCGCCGCGAGCGCTCGAAGCTCGCCGAAGCACAGGAGAACCTCCGAAAGCTCGAACTCCAAATCCGCCTGGACGTCGAAACGGCCGTCCTGAACGTCGCCTCGAATCGCGAGCGCGTCCTCGCCACCGAAAAGGCCATCGAACAAGCCAAGGAGAGCTTGCGGATCGAGCGCGAGAAGTACGGCCTGGGCAAAGGCTCGATCACCGACGTGCTCGACGCGCAGTCGGCGCTCCTCGACGCCCAGACGAGCTACTACCGGGCGCTGGCCGACTACAACACCTCGACGGCGCAACTGCGCCTCGCCGTGGGAGAAGATTGATGAAGTGGCTGAAGCGGGTTCTCCGCGTGCTGGTGATCCTGCTCGTGCTCGCGGGCCTGGGGGCGGGCGCCAGGTTCCTGGTCCTCCGCAAGAAGGCCGCCCTGGCCACGGCGCCGAAGTTCGGCGTCCGCCCGCTGCCCGTGCAGGTCGCCACGGCTCGCCGCGGCGACCTGCGCCAGACGCTGAGCTACCTGGCCGTGGTGGAGCCGATCCGCGAGGCGAGAATCTCTGCCCGGCTCACCGCCACCGTGGAGCAGGTGCTGCACGACGAAGGCGAGCGCGTGAAGGCGGGCGAGGTGCTCATCAAGCTCGACGGCAGGGAGATACGGGACGACATCGCCGGGGTGGAGGCCCAGATCGCCCAGGCCAAGTCCGACCTGGCGGCCAACGAGGCCACCATCAAGTCGCTCATCGACTCCGTGGCCTACTGGCGGCGCGAGGCCCAGCGCGACAAGACCCTGGCCGACAAGGGCACCATCCCCGCCTCCGAAGCCGAGGGCACCGCCGAAAAGGCCAACGAGTTCCAGGGCCGCCTCGACACCGCGAGGCAGAAGTCGAAGGCCATCGGCCACCTCGTCCAGTCGCTACTGAGGAAGAAGGAGCAGCTCGAAACCAAGCTGGGCTACTGCACGATCCGCAGCCCCTACACCGGGGTCGTGCGCTGGCGGCAGGTGGACCCCGGCGACCTGGCGGCGCCCGGCAAGGCCCTGATGGTGGTGGCGGACCGCTCGGCGCTGAAGCTCGCCTTCGACGTGCCGCAGCAAGACCTCTCCAGCATGCACACCGGCCTCCACGTGGTCTTCGCGGTGGGCGGCCAGGCCCGCCAGGCGAGGCTGTCGCACATGTTCCCCTCGCTGAACGTGGCGCGGATGTTGCGGGCCGAGGTCGAGCTGTCCGGCCAGGCCATGCGCGGCCTGTCGTGCGGGCAATACGTGCCCGTGTCGGTGGTGGCCAGTGAGATGAAAGGCGTCACGCTCGTGCCCGCCTCGGCCCTGGTCGAGTGCCCGAAGCACAAGCTCCACGTGTTCGTGGTGAAGGACGGCAAGCTCGCCCATCCCATCGTCAAGGTGCTCGGTTCGAGCGGGGACGACGTTGCGGTGGAGGGGGTGGAGCCGGGGGCGCAGGTGGTCACCAGCACGTTCCTGGGCTGGGTGCGGCTGGCCGCGGGGCAGAAGGTGGAGGTGGTGAAATGAACCTGACCACCTCGTCGCTGAAAAACCCCTACACCGTGGTGGCGCTGGTGCTGGTGGTGGTGGCGCTGGGCGCCTTCGCCTTCTTCCGCACGCCCACCGACCTGTTCCCCAACACGGTGCCGCCGCAGGTGGTGGTGGTGACGGTGGAGCCGGGTGCGGCGGCGCGCGACGTGGCCGACAAGATAACCCAGGTGATCGAGAAGGAGCTCAACACCCTCAGCGGCCTGAAGCGGGTGGTGAGCACGTCGCGCGACGAAGTCTCGTCCATCAACGCCGAGTTCTACTACACCAAGGCCGTCGGCGAGGCCGTCCAGGACGTCCAGAACGCGATCAGCCGCGTGCGGCCCGACCTGCCCGCCGACATCCTCGAGCCGCGCATCTACCGCATAGGCGACGCCACGCGCCCGCTCCTCACCCTCGCCCTCCGGCCGAAGCCGCACAGCGCGAAGTCCATGTCCGACATCCGCCTCCTCGCCGAGAACCCCATCAAGGACGCCATCCTCGCCCTGCCGGGGATAGCGGACGTGGATGTCTTCGGCGCGCACCAGCCCGAGGTCACCGTGCGGGTCCGGCGCGACCGCCTGGCCGCCAACGGCCTGTCGCTCGACGACGTGATCGCTGCGCTCGCCCGCCAGAACGTCGCCGCGCCCGCGGGAACCGTCTACTCCGCCGAGAAGGAATACCTGGTCAAGACGGTCGGCGAGTTCGCCAACCTCCAGCAGATCCGCGACCTGCCGATCAAGCAGCTCGACCAGGGCTACCTGCGCGTGGCAGACGTGGCAGACGTGGCGCTCGGCGAGCGCGAGCCGCGCAGCCTCTACCACGGCAACGGCAAGCCGGCCATCGCCCTCAACGTCCTCCGTCCCGACAACGGCCCCACCGTGGCCGCCATCCGCACGTTCAAGAAGTTCCTGCCCCGCCTCCAGGCGCGCTACCCCGACATCGCCTTCGCGGTGACCGACGACCAGCAGCCGATCATTGACATCAACGTGCAGGGCATGCGCAAGAGCCTCGTCCAGGCCGTGGCGCTCACCGTGCTGGTGATCTTCGTGTTCCTGGCCGACCTGCGCGCCGCCGTGGTCGTCTCCGTGAGCATCCCGCTGGCCTTCCTCACCAGCCTCGTGGTGCTCTGGTTCAGCCCCTGCACGCTGAACATGGTGACCCTGTCGGGCCTGATCATCGCCGTGGGCATGGTGGTGGACGCCTCGGTGGTTGTGCTCGAGAACATCTATCGCCACTACC
>CAZDNN010000576.1:0-4189 GCA_964506385.1 uncultured Planctomycetota bacterium | reverse complement strand
CGCGCCTCCATTCACAGGGCGTTCCTGCAGCGGCTTGAACTTCTGCCCCGAATCCGCGGAGGGCAGCAGTTGCGCCGGCTCCTGAAGCACGAACTCGCCCGCCTCGATCCACTCCTTTAGAATCCCCGCGATCTCCTGCGCCTTCACGCGGCGGAAGCGCGGTGGCTCGTAGGCGCGCTCGGTGGTGAACGTGCCGCGCTGCCAGACGCCCGGTGCCATGCGGATCGGCCATTCGGTGCGGAACTCGTCGTGATACGGGCCGATCTGCTCGACGGGGATGGGCTGGAAGCCGAGCTTCAGCGCGGGCGAGTCGGGCTTGAGCCGATAGTCGTGGCTCGGGGGATCGACGAAGAGCGGGTCGGCGAGCACCGAGTGGGCGTCGGCGCCCGTCTTGCGCCACTCATCCCAGGTCAGCTTCGCAGACGGGTCGGGGATGGGGTGGAAGGCGATGCGGAGGTCGAGGCCGGGCTCGGCGTAGATGCAGTTGTGGTCGAAGGTGGCGGGGTCGAAGTCCTGCTTGTCGATGCGTAGCGTGTAGAGAAGCTGGCAGCCCTCGCCGCCCCACGACTTGCCGCGGCGGCCGCGCAGCCAGGCGGTGCCCTCCTTGGTGTAGTAGATGATGTTGCGCTGGAAGCGGACGCCGGTCATCGCCTCGGGCCGCGTGTCGGCGATCTTGGCGATCTCGGGATACCGCTCGAGGTAGGGCGAGCCGGGGACGCGGTTGTCGCGCAGCCGCCGGTAGATGGCAGGCCACTCGCTCCAGCTCGGGCTGAGGCGGCCGGCCTGGAACGCGGGGCAATCGACGATGACGTTGTTCTCCCACAGGTTGTCGCGTCCGCCGTGGTTGTGAAGGCCGCAGATGGGCACGGCGTAGAGGATGTTGCCGTGGACGTGGGTGCCCGTGGTCGGGTCGTCGAGGTAGATGCCCCAGGTGAAGTGGGGGTACTCGAAGGGCACCTTGCCGTGCTGGACGGGCGCCCACGAGTTGGCCTTGCCGAAGCCGCCGATGTGGTGGAAAAGGTTGTAGCGGATGACGTTGCCCCGCTGCGTCCAGTCGCGGGAGCAGAAGTAGATGCCGCCGGTGTCGCCGCTCTGGAGGTTGCAGTGGTGGACGACGTTGAACTCCATCACGTTTTCGTTGCCGCCGAGGGTGACGCCGGCGTGGGGCATGTCGTGGATGAGGTTGTGGGCGATGCGGTTGCCGACGCCGCGGATGGCGATGCCGTTGCGATAGGTGCGCCAGATCTGGCCGCAGTGATGGAGGTAGTTGTTCTCGGCGAAGTTGTGGCCTGGCGTGAGGGTCTTGCGGTCGCCGCCGGCGACGGCGATGCCGTGGTGGCCGCAGGCGTGCACGTCGTTGCTCCGGGCGCCCGAGTGCTGGCCGCCGCTGATGCTGATGCCCGTGCCGCCGACGTTGCGGACCGTGCAGCCCGCGACGAGGCTGCGGAGGCAGTTCGCCAACTTGACGCCCGCGCCGTCGCACATCTCGACCGTGAGGCCCTGGATGGTCACGTAGTCTGCGCCGTCGAGCGCGATCAGGTCGCGAACGACGGGCGCCACCACGTCGCCGTCGTCGATCGGCTCGGGCGGCCAGAAGTACAGCGTGTCGGTGCGGGTGTCGTGGTACCACTCGCCCGGCGCGTCGAGCTCCTCGAAGAGACCCTCGATGCAATAGCGGTCGCCGATGCGCAGCGGCCCCCAGGTGGACTGCTTGAGGACGATCTTCCGCTCGTCAGGGACGTGTTTCGCTATTGCGCAAATCCGAAATGCCCAGTCGTAGCCGCCGAAGACGAAGACGCGCCCCTCCTCGGGGTGCGCCCAGGTGTGGGTCTCGTCGATGTCGTAGAAGAACTCGGTGTGCTGGTCGCTGCCTTCGGCTCGGGCCACGTGCGCCCACGGCCCGCCGTGGGGGTCGTCGGGATCGAGGTTAGGGAAGCGTGCGAGCTGCATGCGGCGGCCGCGGAAGAAGACTTGGCCGAAGCGCTTCCCCGCCAGGCCATTCGCCTTCAGGTCGCACTTGAGGATCTTGTCGCGATAGGGCCTGAACCCGATGAGGGCCTTGCCGCCCACCAGTCGCGGCCTGTCGCCGCCGACGCCGCGGTAGGCGATGGGCGCCTCCGCCGTCCCACCATCCTCGGCGCTCAGCGCGAACGTCTCGGTCAAGGCGTAGTCACCCGGCAGGACGTTGACCACGGCGCCGAGCGGGAGCTTACCCGCCTCCCTCCGCCTCCGCACCTCGTCCCGCGCGCGAGCGAGGCTCGCGAAGGGCGCGCGGCGCCGCCCCGTGCCTTCGTCGTTGCCGTCGGGAGCGACATACAGCATGAGCGGCCGGGCCGGGCGGAGCGGCGCGCACGAGGCGAGCGCCAGGACAGCCAGCCACACCGCGGCGTCGGTCAGCCCAATCGCTGCGCCCGTTCTGCCCATCATCCAGCAATCGCCTCCGAGCACAGCACGACGTGCAACCCTGGCAACTGCCGCAACCGCACGTCGTTGGTCAGGAATGTGTCACACGCTTCCTGCTGCGCCGTCGCGGCGTGAATGGCGTCGGGCAGCTTGATGCTGGGGGTCTCTGCCCGCACGCGTGCGGCCTCGACGATCACCTGCCGGCTCACCGCCGCCACGTGGAGTGACGAACTCTTGCGGATGGCATCCTGGTAGGCGATCTGGAGCCGGACATCTCCGTCCATGAAGGGCTTCACCAGCCCCTCGCCCAGAGCGAGCTCGCTCGTGACAGCCTGTAGTGTGCCGGCATCGATGGCGTCGAAGAGCTCTCCCAGTGCCGGCGCGTAGGTGGGGTGCTCCTCGAGCGCGTACACGAATACGTTCGTGTCCAGGTAAACGCGCTCGCCTCGAACGGCGCTCAGGATTCCCATGCGTCCCGCTCCTTGCGAAGGAATGCATCGGCTTCCTCGGGCGTGGCGAAGCAGCCCTTGCCCGTGCCGATGATGCTGCGCAGGGGCTTCCCGCGTGAGCGCTGCCCGTCCTCGAGAATCACGATCACCTCGGCGCGCGCCCCTTCAGGAAGCTCAGGGGAGCGGATCTCGATCACCCCGCCCGGCCGTACCGTGACCACTTGCTTGATTGCGTTGACCATAAGACGGACTCCTTCCTCGCCGTTCTGTGCCGCTCTGCGATGCCACCATCATAGCGCCCGGATGTGTCGATTGCGAGTTGTGGACGCTCCCTCATTCCGCCAGTCGGTGGACTTCGTCCGCCGGTACTGCGCGGGCATAGAAGCGCAGGTCGGCGAGGCGAGCGGCGAGGAACTCGGGGCCGTGGTAGTGGGGGTTCCCGCCGATGGCGAAGTCGCCGGCACTCGATACGACGCGCTCGGGAACCTTGGCGGAGGCGAACGACTTGCCGTTGATGTAGAGCGTGAGCCTCGCACCCTGCTTGACGGCGGCGACGTGCATCCACGTGCCGACCTCGACGGCGAGGCCGTCGGTGCCGTAGAAGCGGCCGGCCTCGATGCGGGCGTGGAGCTTGCCTTTGTGGACGACGAGCCGCAGCGGGTCGTCCATCCCACGGCACCAGGCGCTGAAGACCTGACCGTAGTTCGTCTTCGGCAGGGCCGTCACGCGGACACGGATGCCGACCGTGAAGTCCTCCTCCGGGAAGGCACCGATGTCGTAGCGCACGCGCCCGGTCTTGCCGTCGAGCTCGATGGCGCCGTTGGCCTTGCCGTCGGGGCCGGGCGCCGGCTTCCAGCCTTCGGCGTCGAGGAGGCGGCCGTAGGCCGGCTTCACGTCGCCGGCGAGCGGCGCGACGGTCAGCGCCTTGTCCTCCGCCCTCTCGCCGTAGGGTCCCGCGAAGAGCTCGGGGCCGGCCGGCAGCGAGCGGTCGATGGTGAATCGCTTGTGGGGCGGGATGCTCTCGGTCTCGCCGTGGGCGTTGCGGGCCACGAGCTTCCAGTAGCAGGTCGCTCCGGGCTTGAGCCTGGCCATCGGCTTGCCGTGGAGCGCGAGCCAGGCTGCCTTGCTGGCGTCGGTCGTCAACAGGACGCGCTCGAAGGCCGGCGAGGCGGCGATGACGACGGTGCAGGCGTTGTCCGTGGCTGTGCGTCGCCACGAGAACCGGATGCCCTTGGCCGACACCCGCGCGCCGTCGGCCGGCTGCCACGGCACGGGCGCCGGCGGCCGCAGGCCGGTCGCCGGCAGCCACGAGTGGTAGGGGCCGCCCGTGGCGCCCG
>CAZDNN010000575.1:0-4206 GCA_964506385.1 uncultured Planctomycetota bacterium | reverse complement strand
TATCGCGCATGAATGCCACACTGGTGCTTCTCTACGGCGTCACGCTGGTTGCCCTCGTATCGACATTCGTGACGGCGGGCGACGCGCAGCCGCGTCCGTCGGATCGCCCACATCCGGTCATCACGATCGACACCGCCGCCCCGTCGCGACCCTACAGCCCTATGCTCTTCGGCGGGTTCATCGAGCACTTCCACCGGCAGGTCTACGGCGGGCTGTTCGAGCCGGGCTCGCCCCTGTCGGACGAACGCGGCTTCCGCATGGACGTCATCGAGGCGATGAAGGAGCTGAAGCTCTCGGTCGTGCGTTGGCCCGGCGGGTGCTTCGCCAGCGGGTATCACTGGAAGGACGGCGTCGGCAAGACGCGCACGCCCGTCCCCGATCCGGTCTGGGGCGTGACCGATCCCAATACGTTCGGGACCGACGAGTTCGTCGCATGGTGCCGTCTCGTCGGCTGCGAGCCGTACATCTGCACCAACGCCGGCAACGGTACCCCCGAGGAGATGAAGCAGTGGGTCGAGTACTGCAACGCCACCGAAGGCGACTACGCCGCGATGCGCAGGGCAGGCGGGCACGATGCGCCGCTGAATGTCCGTTACTGGAGCATCGGCAACGAGAACTGGGGGGCGCATGAGATCGGCGCCAAGAGGCCGAAGCAATGGGGCCCGCTGGTCAGCAGGTCGGCCGAACTGATGCGGGCCGTCGATCCGAGCATCAAGCTGGCCGCCGCGGCCACGCCGAACCGCAACTGGACCCTCCCGCTGCTCGAGGCAGCCGGCCGGCACCTCGACTACGTGGCGGTGCACCGCTACTGGCTGGGCTACTGGCGGCGAAACGCCATGCCCGGCTACCTGGCGTGCATCATGCACTCGGAGGGGCCGGAGCAGACGATCGCCGCCGTCATCAAGATCCTCGGCGAGGCCGGCTGCCGCGGCCGCATCAAGATCGCCTTCGACGAGTGGAACCTGCGCGGCTGGCATCACCCGGGCTTCCCGCGTAAGAAGGCGGTTGACCCCAACGACCAGGCCGCCGCCGAGCTGATCGGCAAGCGAGAGATCAACGCGATCGCCAGGCAGTACACGATGGCCGACGCGCTCTTCTCCGCATCCTTCCTCAACGCCTGCCTGCGCCACTGCGACGACGTGGCCATGGCCAACATCGCACCGATCGTCAACACCCGCGGCCCGCTCTACGTGCATCCCAAGGGCATCGTCAAGCGAACCACCTTCCACACGCTGGCGATGTACGCCAACCTGCTCGAAAGCCGCGTCGCGAAGCTCGACGTGCAAGCGGGACCGCTCGCCCGCAGCAAGCGCTCGATCCCAGGAGCCGACGCCATCGCCACAGTTGACGAATCGGGCAAGCGCTGGTCGATTGCGCTCATCAACCGCCATCCCGATAACGCCGCGGCCTGCACCGTCCGCATCGGCGCTGCCTTGCTTGACGGCACATTCGACGCAACGATACTCGCCGGCGATTCGCCCGAAGCTTACAACGATGTGGAACACCCCGACCGGGTCGTGCCGGAGAAAAAGAAGATCGCATTCACTCAAGGCGTCGTCACCTTGCCGCCCCATTCGTTGACGATCGTCAGAGTCACCACGCGGTGAACGGGCGCCGGGCGCCACCTTCCGCAACAGGAACGAGATAGGACACATCGCTCGCCCGGCCCGCGGCGCACCAGCGGCAATGCCGCCTACAGTTCCGCAACGGGGATCACCCGTGGCTTGAGGAAGAGGCCATGCTCGTCGGTGATCCGCTTGCGGGCCAGCTCGCAGTAGGCGGGGCTGTTGTCGCCGAGGATGAAGTGGCGGCCGAGGCGGGCGGCGACGAGGCCCACCGTGCCGCTCCCCGCGAAGGGGTCGAGCACGGTCTGGCCGCGGTAGCTGTAGAACTTGATGAGGCGGTCGGGCAACGCCTCGGGGAACGGGGCAGGATGCCCGATGCGCGTCTTGCTCTCGGTGCCGAAGACCCAGACGCTGCGGGTGCAGTCCATGAACTCGGTGTCGGAGATGTCGATGGCGTCCTTCGGGCCGTCGAGCTTCCATTGGCCCTTCGAGAAGGCGATGATGTACTCGTGGCGGGGCACGATGTGGGGGTTGGACGGGCTCTTCCACGAGCCCCAGGCGCAGTGCTTGGCGGCGGAGTGCTTGTTCCAGATGATCGTGCCGCGGTAGAGCATCTCCAGCTCGACGAGCTGCTGGATGAAGGCGCTGTAGGTGGGGCTGGAGATATACTGGCGCTTGTTCTCCCCGATGTTCACGCACAGCCGCCCGCCGGGGACGAGCACCCTGATGGCGGCTCGCCAGACGCGCTTCATCCAGGCCAGGTACTCGCGGTCCTCGAGGTCGTCGCTGTGCTCCTCGTAGTCCTTATCGAGGTTGTAGGGCGGGGAGGTGATGATGAGGTGGACGCTCTCGGGGGGGATGGCGGCGAGGACGTCGAGGACGTCGCCGCAGAGAATCTGGTCGAGACCGGCGAAGGGCTGGCCTGCGGCGTCCGGCTGGCTAGGCTGGGTCATCGGGACGTTCCTGCATCACAAACGTGCAAGACCTTTCTTTCCGCGAAGAAAACGTCGGGCCAGGCATACCAAACCCAAGCCCCGGTTGGGTTTGCAGCGGACATGGGAAGCAACGTTCCCGTGGCGCGCTCCTCGATTGGTGACGAACCCCCGAACCCGGAAGGTAACATGTCTGGCCCGGCGTTTTCTTCGCGTTTGGTTGCGGCCGAAGGGAGCGTTGTGCCTGGCTGCGCCGCGAGTCTATCCGGGCGCCCCGGCCCGTTCAAGCGCGGGCGACGGGCGCACGGGGATTGCCTCACCCGTGCCTCAGTGTGGAGGAGGGGGGATGGTGGGTCAGGAGCCTTTGGCCTCGAGGAGCCGCTTGATGTCGCGTCGGCCGAGCTTGCGCAGGGCGACGAGCGCGACCTTGCTGGCGTCGGTGGGGCGGTTGCGCCCCTGTTCCCAGAAGGCGACGGTGGTCGGGCTCACGTCCATGAGGGTGGCGAGCTCGGCCTGTGTGACGCCGAGTCGCTTGCGCAGCTTCTTGATGAGTCCTGCGGAGAAGCGCGCCTTGGCGACCTCCTCGGGATCGGCCTTCAGCTCGATGGGCGGCGCCGCCGGCCCCGCAGCGGCAGCGGCCCCGCCGCCAGCGCCTGCCTTCGACAATCGCGCCACCCGGCGCTTGAGCTGCTTGACCTCCTTCTGCAATGGTGCCAGCGCGGCCTTGATCTCCTTGCGAGCCAGCCGGCCGATCTCAGAGCGCAGCACCTGCTCCATCTTGCCCATGGCGGTCGCCCCTATCTGGCTTGATCCTCCCACCGAAGGCATGGAGACCCATGCCGGGACGGAGGGCTCGCGTCTGCAACGCGGCCTGCCGCCCTCTTTCTCGCATAAACTGGCCCGGAAGTCAAGCAGATTCCGGCCGCTCTCCGAGCTGGCCACCGTCGCGGCGGGGGGCCTTGGCGCGGCCTGCTCGGTGGCCTCGCCGCGCTGCTGGCACGCTGGAGGGCTGGTCTCATGAAGCAAGGCCCCGTCAGCGGCGCCGGCGGCGGGCGAGTGCGGCGAGGCCGAGGCCCAACAGGGCCAGGGTGGCCGGCTCGGGGATGAGGGCGAGGCTGTTCTGGTAGAGCCAGCCGATCTCCTGGGGGGTCAGGACGACGTCCCAGAGCGCGTACTCGTCGATCATCCCGCGCCAGGGCTCGTTGTTGCTGTAGCGGTTGCCGAGCCAGAGCATGGCCGGGTCGCGGGGATTGAGGACGGCGTCGAAGTAGGCGAACAGATCGCCGTTCTTGTAGATCTTCTGGCGCATGCCGTCGGTGGCGTCGTTGTCCCACGTGATGAGGAGCTGGGTCCATTCGTTGTCGGGGATGAGCTCGCCGTTGATGGTGCCAAGATATGTGTTGTTCATGAAGAGGCTGTAGTGGGCGTAGAGGAGGGTGCGGGCGCCTGGGGAGCTGTCGAGGAGGTACTGGGCGCCGCCCTGGCGATAGGCCCAGACCTGCATGGAGCCCTGAGTGCCGAAGTGGTGGCCTGGGAAGTTGACGCGGTTGTCGGAGGTGCCGTCGAAGTAGAGGGCGTGGTCGCCGAGGTAGCCGTGTGGCGTGTTGGTGGACCAGCCGACGTTGGAGTGGAGGGTGCCGGGGTTGCTGCCGTAGAGGGGCGCCGCTGCCGTGCCGGCGCCTTCGTTGAAGAGCCAGGCGGCGACGGGC
>CAZDNN010000574.1:0-4227 GCA_964506385.1 uncultured Planctomycetota bacterium | reverse complement strand
TGCCTCGCCCTCTGAGAGAAAGACAGCGTGCAAGAAGGCGTGCCAATTGTCTGCGCGGCGGGCCCACACTTCGCGGAAGTGTTACGGTGGAGTCGAGATGTGGCGCGGTGGTTTGGGAAGCGCCTGTCCGTTGGCCGACCCTTCCGTCTCAAATGTCGAATGATGAAGGGAAGAAGGAGGCCGTGTGTCATCGTCCCGCCCGCGTGGCTGGTGCATCCGCCGTCGCGTCGCGGGCCCGGTGGGGGCTGGGTTACGAGTTGAGGTGGAGCTCGACGATGTCGCGGTCGGCGAGGGCGTGGTCCGCGCTGACCTGCTGGCCGTCGAATTTGGCAGAGCCCCATACGCAGGCGTACTTCAGCCTGTCGGGGAAATCGCGGTGCACGGCGCGGGCCATGTCCTCGATTGTGCTGCCGCGCGGGAGGACGAAGGGCACGGCAAGGTCGGGCGGGCTGCCAGGCTCCTTGGAGTAAACGCGAATGACGTCGAGGATCTCGAAGAGCCGGGCGGTGAGGGCGTCGAGGCCGCTGCCGCTGCTGGCCGAGACACTGAGCATGGGCAGGCGGTCGTCGTAGAGCTCGCGGAGGAGCGCGAAGGTCTCGGGGCCGCCCTGGGCGTCGTCCTTCGTGCCGACGACGAGCGTGGACTTGAGCTGGCGGCCCTCGTCGTCGTATTCGTGACGCTCGACCTGCCGTCCGACGGGGGCGATGCCCCGGCGGTCGAGGACATTGAGGCAGGCGTCGAGCTGTTCGAGGGCGTCGTCGGCCGCGAGGTCCACGCAGATGAGGATCACGTCGGCCGCGCGGTAGGCGCCCATCATTCCCGGCATCAGCGACTCGGGGGTGAGCGGGGGCATGTCGACAAGCTGGATGGCCACGTCCTCGTGATAGGCCATGCCGGGGACGGGGGCGTGGGTGCCGAAGGGGTAGTCGGTGACGGTGACCCTGGCTTTGGACAGGGCGCCGACCAGAGCGCTCTTCCCGCAGTTGGGCAGGCCCATGAGGACGACCTGGCCGGCTCCGCCGCGCTCGACGTGGAAGATGTCGCGCTGGCGGGCGCCGGGCTTGGCGGTGGGGGCGCGGCGGAGCTTGGCGATGCGGCGCTTGAGGTCGGCCTGCATGTGGTCGGTGCCCTTGTGCTTGGGGATCACCGCCAGCATGCGTTCGAGGGCGGCGAGCCGCTCCTCGTCGGTCTTCGCCTCGCGGTAGGCCTCCTCGGCCTTGCGGTACTCTGGCGTCAGGTTCGCTGGCATGGCCCTTCACCTCGTGCTGCGCCACTAGCATAGCCGAGTCTGGGCACGAGGTCAACGTGCTCCGCCGAGGCTCACTTGCCCAGCCAGGCGGGCAGGGTCACGCCTTTGGGGCACTCGATGGCGGGGATGTGGGGCTTGAGGTCGAGGATCGGCGTGCCGTCGAAGGCATCGATGCCGTCCACCCGCACGACGCTGCCCTCCACGGCCAGGACGCGGCAGACGCTCAGGGCGATCAGGTTCGGCCGCACCGGCGCGCGGCATGCGAAGACGCCGGTCAGCGGGTTCTTGCGGTTCCCGCGCGGGTGCACCTGGAGGATGCCGCGCTTGGCAGGGGTGTCGTTCTTGTCGAACCAGTAGAGCACGACCACGTGGGAGAAGCCGTCGAGGCCCTCGAGCGCGGGGGCGAACTTGTCGGCGATCCGCAGGCGCGTCACGCCGTCCTTCTTCTCCACGGTGCCGATGGGGAAGACCTTGAAGAACTCCCGCCGCTCGCCCGCTCGGCCCGCTGTGGCGGCGAGCACAAGCAGCAGGGGAACGAGGCACAACAGCTTGGGCGAGACCATCAGACGGCTCCTCTCAACGCACGGGGATCAGGCAGGAAGCTGGAAAACGTCGGCGAAGGACGGTGCGCTAACGTCCACGGCAACGACACGGGGCTGACGGGCCTGGAGCTGGTCGAGGGCCGCGGCGGCGTCGCCATCGGTGTGCAGCAGGACGGCGACGGTCAGGACTCGCTCCTCGGCTCGGACCATGGGCTCGGCGACGAGTTCGGAGAGGCTGCGGTCGGGGTCGGGCTGGAGTCGGGCGAGGACCTCGAGGAGTGCTCGCAGGCCGGCTCTGCCCTTCATGGCGGCGGTGACCACGAGGTCGGGCGCATAGGTGGCGAACGAGACGTGGAAGTCGCGGAGCATCAGGTCGCGGGCGAGTGTGGCGACGAAGCTGATGGCGGATTCGAGCGGCTCGAGGCCGCTGGCGGCGCAGCGCGTGTCGAGCAGCACGAAGGCCCGCTCGGTGACCACCGCCTCGTATTCCTTGACCAGCGGCGCCCCGAGCTTGGCCGAGGTCTTCCAGTGGATCCAGCGGGGGTTGTCGCCCTGGCGGTACTCCCGCAGGCCGCGGAACTCCTCTTGGCCCCGCGCCGTGTGCGTCTGCCGCCGCGTGTGCGCCAGCGAGCGGGCGCGGCCCAGGAAGTTCGGCGCCACTTGCCCCAGCTTCGGGTATACCACCAGCTCGCTTGCGAGCGCCCGGCGGCGCTCCTGATGGAAGAACCCGAAGGGGAACCGTGTGGAGAAGCTCACCGAGCGAATGTCGTAGACGCCCCTCCGCAAGGCCGCGGCCGTGTAGGGCAGGCTCACCGTCTCCCGCCCGCTGATCTGCACGAGGATGCCGCCAGGCCGCGCCGCCGCCACCCCCTCGGGCAGGATGTCGAGCACGACCAAGCCGTAGCTGGCGACCCACGGCTTGCGGTTGACCACCACGAGCTCGATGGTGAAGGGCTCGTCGGGATAGACGCCCTCGGGCACCCGCCGCTCGAAGCTCAGCCCCCGCATGGTCACCCGCGACAGCACGAACGACAGGAACACCGCGGAGAGCATCATCCCGAAGATGAGCACGAGGAAGTTGATCTTCGTGTGGAGCGCCACCACGGCCACCGCGAGGGTGATCAGCGAGAAGATCACCCCCTGCTTGGTGATCCGCTGGCCCACGCGCGCCCCGCCCCCGCCGCGAAGCAGCGCGATCAGATGGAAGCCGACGAACAGGATAAGCGCGGTGAGAACGAGAATGACGGAGACCGGGAGCCACGAACGCGGCAGGCGTTGGGCCAGGGCGATCAGGGGGGATGTCATGGCAGGCCCGCCCTCCGGTGCGACGCCCGTCGCGGGCCGCCATCAGACCGGGACGGGCGTCTCATCGAGAATGTCGCGGACGATCTCCCGCTCCGTGCGGCCGCCGGCCGCCATCAGCGCCGCGCGGCGGATCACCCGGTGCGCCAGCACGGGCACCGCCAGCCGCTTCACGTCGTCCGGCAGGCAGTAGTCGCGGCCCTCCACCAGCGCCAGTGCCTGCGCCGCGCGCGACAGCGACAGGCCCCCCCGAGGGCTCACGCCGATCTCCAGCTCCTCGCGCTCACGGCTCCGAGCCACGATGTCCAGCACGTAGTCGGTCACCTCGTCGGCGATCCGGACCTCCCGCACCGCACGCTGGATGCCCACCACCTCCTCCGAGCTCAGCACCGGCTCCAGCGCGTCCAGCGGATGCGCCAGCCGCTGGCTCCCGTAGACCTCCCGCTCGTCGTCCCGGCTCGGGTAGCCGATCCGGATGCACATCAGGAACCGGTCGAGCTGCGACTCCGGCAGCGGGAAGGTCCCCTCGTACTCGTGCGGATTCTGGGTGGCCAGGACGATAAACGGCTCGGGCAGTGGGTAAGTGGCGCCGTCCATGGAGACCTGGAACTCGTTCATCGCCTCGAGCAGGCTGCTCTGGGTCCTCGGGGTGGTGCGGTTGATCTCGTCGGCGAGGACCACGTTGGCGAAGATCGGCCCGCGCTTGAAGACGAACTGCTCGTCCTGAGCGCTGTAGATCGGCACGCCGAGGATGTCGGTCGGCAGCAGGTCGGGGGTGAACTGGATGCGGCGGAAGGTGCAGTTGATGGAGCGGGCCAGTGCGCGGGCGAGGGTTGTCTTGCCCACGCCGGGGACATCCTCGATGAGCAAATGCCCGTTCGAGAAGAGGCCGACGAGCACCAGCCGCACGACGTCGGTCTTCCCGATGAAGACCTGCTCGACGTTGCGCTGGAGCCGGTCGATCTGCTCGTGGATAGCGGGGTCGATAGGCATCGCGGAAGCCTAGGCTGATGGGATACTGCCGTCTCGGGGCATTATATGCCCCGTGCGAGCGATTGTCAACGCGCAGACGCGGGCCGCGGGCCTAGCAGCCCGTGGCAGAAGTCCGTTCGGACTGCGTGCGGGTCTTCGGGC
>CAZDNN010000573.1:0-4238 GCA_964506385.1 uncultured Planctomycetota bacterium | reverse complement strand
GCCCGAAGACCCGCACGCAGTCCGAACGGACTTCTGCCACGGGCTGCTAGCGGCACAGAAGAGAGACGGAGAGCACGGTGAAACCCAAGGCACTGGCCATTGCAGCCCTGACGATTCTGCTTACGGCGCCGACGACCCGGGCGTTGGTCAACCCCCTGCTACAGCCGATTCACCTGTACGAGCGGTACAAGGTCGTTCTTTCCGTCACCGTAGTGTCGGCCGATCTGGGCAATGAGGATGAGGACGTCGAATCCGGCCGGGTAACGCTCACGGTGAGCATGGTCTGCAAGGGCGACTTCGCAGCGAAGGAGATCGTCATCCATGTGCCGGCCAAGAAGGACCGGGGCCAGCCGCAGCACGACGCTAACGACGAGTGGAACATCTGGGACGTCGCGGTCAAGGGGCGCACGTTTGTCGCGTTCGTCGGAAAGAAGCGGCGGCGCGGCGCCGACGAGGTCCTGCTCTACTGCGGCGAGCGGCAGTGGCATCACGCCCGGATGGCCGACAAGGCCAAGCCGCCGGTATGGACGTACGAATCCGCGAGCGCCCAGGTCATGGTCGGCACGTTCAACGGCGCGTCCGACCGACTGGCGGAGATGATGGTCGACGCTAAGAACCGCACGGCGTTCTTCCCGGCTGTCCCAACCGTCCGCCTCAACCGCGACGTGACCATCGGCACGTTGCCCGGCCCAGCGGGCGGAGTGGCCCTGTTCGACATCGATGGCGACGGGGACCTGGACGTGCTGGCCTGCTCGGCCAAGGGGGTCCGCGCGTTCCTGCAAGAAGGTCGCATGAAGTTCTCGGACGCGACGGCGAAGCTCGGGCTGTCCGGCGTGTCGGGAGTGAGCTGCGCCCTGGCCGACGTGAACGGCGACGGGCAGAGCGACCTGCTGATAGACACGCAACTGTTCCTGAAAGGGAAGGAGGGATTCAGCCGTCCGCGGGCGGTCGGGGCCTCCGCTGCCGCGCCCCTGAAGGTCTCGTCGTTCGTGGAACTCAACGGCGACGGCCACGCGGACATCCTGCTGTCCCACGCTGGTGGCGGGCTGACGGCGCTGCTCAATGACGGCCATGGGCGATTTGCCGATGCGACCGAGAAGCTCGGCTTGGCCGACAAGGAATGCGGCGCAGGGGGTAACGGCTACTTCGCGCCGGGCGACTGGAGCGGCGATGGCCGAACGGACCTCTACTACGCCACGGGCAAGGGCCTGATCCTCGTCCAGGACGCCAAAGGCCGCTTCCGGCCTATCAAGCACAGCCTGGGGTTCGACTATCGGTGCGCCCCGGACTACAAGCCCGGCAGGACGGGGGCAGGATGCTTCGGAGCCGTGTATCGCCAGGACGCGTTGGACCTCGTCAGCCCGGGCGACAGCACGCTGGCGGTTGTGGCCAACCTGGCGGGCAAGGCACGCGACGTAAGCGTCGACGGCAACGAGATCGGCCTGTGTGCGGCCCGCCAGATCGCCACGCTCGTGGAAGACCTGAACATGGACGGCTACGCGGACCTGTACACGATCTCGCGCGACCCCGTCCAGGAGAACAAGTTCCACACCAACCGGGGGTACGGCTCGTTCATGGAACCCAGCTTGTACGCCGCGGAGGCGTTCGGCAAGGCCCACAGCAAGGGGGCGGGGGGCGTGGCCGCCGGCGACGTCAACGGCGACGGCATGAACGATCTGCTCCTGGGGCATGCGGACGGGGAGATCGCTCTCGTGCTGAGCGACGCGGCGGAAGTGCGAAAGCCGACGGAGCACCCGACCTGGCACGCGAAGAAGCTCCAGCAGACGTGCATACTGTCCGTGTCGCTCGAGGGGCGCGGCGTGGTCGGCGCCGATGTGCGACTCGTCGACGGCAAAGGGGATACGGTCATCCGACGCTGCGTCGGCACGCAGGTTCTGACGGGCTGCCGCGGGCCGGACACCGTGAACCTCGCGGTCCGCGAGCCCGGCGACTATACGTTGCGCGTGCGGTTCGCCGATGGAACCGTGCAGGAGAGGAAGGTCACGATCGGCAGGGTCAAGCACGTGCCGCTGACCGTGCGGAACGGCTGACCCGCCCTCTGCCCGTCAGGGGATGCGGAGAAGCCAGCGGCACAGGAACATGGCGGGCAGGTAGGCCAGCAGGTAGATCACGAGCCAGCCAGGGTCCCAGTCCGGCCGCCCAAAGGGGGCCAGGGGGGCCCACAGGATGGCCGGCCGCTCCCGCGGTGGGTAGGCAATGCGGACCGACGCCAGTCCCTCGGGGTCCGCTGCGACCGCCTCGCGTTCCGCGGGCGGGTGATGGTCGCCGAGGACGATACTCGCACCGAGTGTGGAACCGTCGTCCGCCAGCACTTCGACGGCGAACCGTCCCTCTGTTCCGTCCGGGACACGGACCGTCCATGCCACGGCGACGGGCGGTACGCCACGGGCGAGATAGCCCTCCAAGTCCCGCAGCGTTCCCCGCGGGTCGGCCGCCGCCCTCTCCTCGATGACCGCAGGGAGGTCAGAGAAGTCCTTCCGAGTCGGCCAGCCGTCGCGGAGTTCCTCGAGCGCCTTCCGAACATCGGGGACGACGCGAGGGTTGCCCGATGCCGCGTCGATGGTCAGGGGAGGCGGAACACGGAGCTCGACCGACCGTGCCTTGCTGCTGTCCACATTCGCCACGATGGTGGCGGATGTGCCGGGCGGGGGGCTCCAGACGGCGGGATCGACCCGAGCAGGGAGCCAGACGAACGTCATGACCAGCGGCCCGAGCAGCAGCCCCAGCGGCACGAGCGCCGCGCCGAGCAGACGCGCCTGCACGGCATTCGCCAGACGCATCATGGCCCCGCGGCGCGGCGAGTCCTCGGGGAGGGCAGCGGCTTCCAGCCGCAGGGCCGTCGAACGGGCTTTGGCCTCCTGAAGGCGTTTGTGGTCCGCGAGCACGCGCTGGCCGGCCATGGTGAGCAGGGCGAGGGCCGCGCCGATGGCCGCCACGGTCAACGCCTTGCCCAGCGCCGGGACAAGGGGCCACAGGAGCAGGTCGAGCGCCGCCAGCGACGGGTCGTAGAGCCATCCGTCGGGCAGGAGGAATGCGGCGGCCAGGTAGATGCCCCAAAGGGCGAAGGCGGCGTTGCGCAGTCGCGCGGCTCCGCGCTCGCGCCGGCCCGCGGCGGGCGGGGTGAGCGCGCGCGGGATGCGGATGTCACTCGGATCGGCCTCGGCGGGCGCGGCAGCCTCGGCTCCCCCACGCAGGACGGCTCCTGCGTTCCCGTCCACCGTCACCGTCTCGCCCTCCGTGAGCGCCCGTGTGGCGTCCGGCAGGACGACGGCGGGCAGCCCCATCTCTCGCGCAACGATGGCCCCGTGGGAGAGCGAGCCACCTCGCTCGAGCACCAGGCCCGCGGCGTTGACGAAGAGCGGAGTCCATGCGGGGTCCGTCGAGGGACAGACCAGGATGTAGCCCGTGCCGAGTTCGCCGGCCTCCCCGACCGTGCGGACGAGTCGGGCGGGTCCCGTGGCAACGCCTGCGGATACGGGGAATGCAGAGAGCCGCGTCCCGCCCTCCGGCAACTCGGGATGGCCGAGGGAGTCGATGGCCTCGCCGTCGATCACTCGTGGCAGGCGCAGCCGCCTCTCCGCCCTGCGGGTGGCCCTCCGCTCGGCGATGGCGCGCTCGGGGATGGCCCCGCCGGCCAGAGCGTCGGCCATCTCTTCGGCGGTGAGGAGGAAGACGTCGTCGCCGATCTCCAGGCGGCGGCCCGCCTCGACGGCAACGGCGCGAAGGAGGGCGTAGCCGCGCATCAGCTCATGCTTGGCATCCTCGCGGAAGGGCATGTAGCGTCGGGCGAGCGCGACCGCGTCATCAAGCGCGTCGCGGTCCTTGGCCCCCAAGCCACGGCGGAGCGCATCCAGGCGCTGAGCCGCTTCGGCCAGGTGGCGGCGGTGGATGGCCCTGGGGTCCGATCCCCCGGCGAGGCGTTCGACCATGGCGGCGAGTGCGTCAGGCTGCTCGCGCCAGCGGGGAGTGGCGAGGTCGAACTCACCGGGTGCGCGGTGCCCGTGGTCCGCGAGCCAAGCCTCGAGCGTCCGCTCGCCTGTTGCGACCTCGTAGAGCTCCATACTGCCGCGAACGGTGGCGTCGGGCTCGTGTGCCGAGGCGAGCAGGTCCACCAGCGCGTCCGGATCCTCGTCCCAGAACAGCTCGTCGAGGCGAGCACGCAGGTCCGCGACGGCCATCTCCGCAATGAGAGTCGGCAGGAGCGCCGCCGGGCCGAA
>CAZDNN010000572.1:0-4245 GCA_964506385.1 uncultured Planctomycetota bacterium | reverse complement strand
AGCGTTCGCTGCCTCGGAGTCCGTATTCGCCGAGGACTCGCTCGCGGAGTGCGACGAGGCGGGCCATGCGTGGCTTGAGTGGGGCGGTGTTGATGTTGAGCTCGGGGTTCTCGCGTGCGATGACCATTAGCTCGCGACAGGCGGCGAGGCAGCCGTCGATGAGCTTGATGCAGGCGCTGCTGCGGGCACGCCAGCCGCGGCCGTTGTCGAGGAAGTCGCCGGCGTTGTAGATGCCGTGCTTCTTGGGGTGGCGGGCGTAGCGGAACTTCCGGGGGTCGAGGGCGACGGCGCGGGCCTCGTAGGCGGTGATCTTGGCTTCGAGCTGGGTGAGGCGGCGGCGGCGCTGGCGGAGGCCCTCTTCGTAGAGGTCGGCGGTGCGGAGGTCGCGGACCTGGCAGCCGGTGAGGTCGAGGGCGTCGATGAGCTGGGCGCGGGAGGGGACGAGGTCGGTGGCGATCTCGTAGCGTTGGGCCTCGACGGCGGTGAGTGTGAGGAGCTTGCCGCGCTTGGTCACCCAGTCGCCGAGCTGGATCTTCGGCTCCTCCTCGGCCTCCGGCTCCGCCTCGGGCTCGGCGGGCGCGGCGGTGGTGGGAGCGGGGGGAGGGGCGGGAGGGGGGGGCGCGGGGATCTGGCCGACGCTGAGGAAGGTGGCTTTGCCGTTGACGGTGGCCTCGCGGATCTCGATCTCGGCGTCTACCATGGCTGCGGCGATCTTGGGGGGGTAGCCGTTCTTCTGGGCGAGGGAGCGCATCTTGGCGCGGACGGCGGAGATGTGCTTTTCGTCCACTGCGGTCTTCTTGGCCTTGACGGCGACGGGTGCGGCGGCGCCGATGGCGGTGCCTGGGGCCATGAAGGTCTCGCCGCAGGCCATGGCGAGGACGGCGCCGGCGGAGTAGGCTCCGCCGCAGGGGCCGCCGCTGACGTAGGCGATGGTGGGGATGGGGTGGAGCCGCTCGATGAGGGCGACGATTTCGAGCATGAGGTCGAGGCGTCCGCCGGGGGTGTCGATCTCGAAGACGACGAGGCTCGCCTCGTTCTTGGCGGCGGCGGCGCAGGAGCGGCGGATTGCGGCGACCATGAGCTCGCTTTCGATGGGGCCGCTGACCTGGATGAAGCAGACGAGCTTCTTGCGGTTGCGCTTGACGTCGGGGGGCGTCGGGTCGGGCGCGATGGAGGGCGCGTTGAGGGGGTGGCTGCCCTTGCCGCGGATGATGCGGGCAATCTGGTCGTGGCGGACGTCGAGCGAGATGGTGTCGGAGACCTGGAGGGACACGCGGTCATCGGTCTCGGCGACGATGGTGCCGTGGATGACCTTGCCGCTCTTCAGGACGATCTGGTCGGGCCGCGCCGCGGCGGCGAGGCCGACGAGCATCAGCAGGGCAAGTCGTTTGTGCTTCCTCATGGCTCCACCCTTTCGCCATGCCGCGACGGGACGGTCACACACTGGAGATGATACAGGAGAACAGGGGCAAAAAGCAACCAGCGTGCGGCCCGTTCGCACGGCGTGGCGCCGGGATGTGGTGGGGTTGGATGGCGATGCTTCGCCAGGGAACTCCTCTGTGACTGCGCACTAGAGCTTTGACACACTCCACATGGATAGTAAGCAAAACCCGTGCCAAATGAGTCAGAGGCGGGGGCGCGCCGTGCGTAACAGGAGACATTACATGGACTTACGTCGCCCGAATCGCTCTCGGTAGAGGCCGATGCCTTCGGCGCGGATGGCTCGGAAATGCAACTGAATGTGACTGCCTGCACACCCCGCCATCCGCGACTACGCCGTTTCATGGCGGAGATCGCCCTTGAATCCGTCAAAGGCCAGTCTTCGCAATGGACCGTTACACTGCGGGAGAAGGAGCTCGCCTCTGGCCGCTGGTGCGTGGTGGACTGTGCTGGCTGGCGAGGGGGGCCGTGGGGCGTAGTATGTGCTGGCGAGTGAGATAGGGGGGCAGGGGAGGGCTGCGAGGCGAGGGCGGGGATCGGACTTGCAGTTCCCCCGCGTCCGCCTATACTGCTACCAGGCTCGTCGAGCGAGCCTCGTCGGGTGGATGGAGGCGGGACGACTGCAACGGAGGGTGCGGTGGAGCGCCGAGCGATCATGGTAGCGCTGCTGCTGGCGGCAGTCGTGGGCGTGCCGTTCCTCGGCAAGGCGTTCACCATCGACGACACCTTCGTCCTGACCGTCTCCCGCCAGATCATCCGCAACCCCCTCCAGCCCTACGACGGCACGATCAACTGGGGCCGCGGCGTCAACCCCATCTTCGAGCGCACCAAGAACCCGCCCCTGCTCAGCTACTACCTCGCCCCCCTCATCGCCCTCCTCGGCACCTCGGAGTACGTCCTCCACGCCGCCATGCTCGTCTTCCTCGCGATGCTCGCCATCGGGGCGGGGATGCTGGGCCGCTGGTTCTGGGTGGACGAGTGGTGGCCCATGGCCTTCGTCATGGCGAGCCCTGCGGTGGTCGTCTCGTCCAACGTCATGCGCGACGTCCCCGCCGCGGGGCTCCTGACCCTCGGCCTCGCGCTCTTCGTGCTCGGCACCGACGAGGACCGTCGCGGCATGCAGGCCTCGGGCGCCCTGCTCGTCGGCCTGGCCACCCTCACCAAGTACTCCGCCGCGGCCATGGTCCCGCTCCTCGTGCTCTACCCCCTGCTGCGGCGCAAGTGGCGGTCCGTGCTCTGGGCGCTCGTCCCCGTCGGCTTGCTCGGCTTATGGAGTGCCCACAACTGGTGGGCGCACGGCCAGCCCCACATCCTCCTGCTCCTCCAGCAGCGGTCCACCGCGGCGCAGGGCTTCGGCAGGCCCGTGCCCGAGAAGCTCATCGCGGGGCTCACCATCGCCGGGGCATCGCTCTTCCTGCTCCCCGCGCTGGTTGTGGCGTGGGTGCGGAAGTGGACGCTCCTCCTCCTGCCGCTCCTGGCGATCGCGGGAGCGGCCGCCTGGCTGGGGGTGAACGCCTGGTTCGGCGGCGAGCCGCTCACCGAGCGCCCCGACCTGCTGATCCTCGCGGACGGCGCCGCCATCGCCGGCCGCCGCGTCAAGCGCAGCGGCGACCAGGTCCTCCTGCGGATCCGCGACGACCGCACCATCCGCCTCCCCCGCAAGCGCGTCAAGGAGGTCTCGCCCCAGCGCGACTACGCCGTGCGCGACGACGGCCACAAGTTCCAGGGCCGCGTCGTCGCGGACACCCCGGAGGCGGTGGTCGTCAAGATGAGCGGCTGGCGGAAGATCCGCAGGCCCGCCGGCCAGGTGGCCCGCGTCGAGAAGCTCTCCTGGCAGTACTACCTCTGGGCCACCACAGGCGCCGCGCTCCTGGCCGCGGCCTTGGTCGGCGGACTGGTCGCCGCGGCGCGGGCCGCGAAGGCCCGCGAGGTCGCCTGGGCCGAGTGGCTCTTCCTCGCCGCGTGGGCCGGGGGAGGGGTCGCCTTCAGCGTCCTGTTCACCCCCTTCCAGGCCACCCGCCACATCCTCCCCGTCCTGGCGCCGCTCGCGGTCCTGACCCTCGGGCTGATGGGCCAGCGCCGCAAGCCGGTGAAGGTGGCCCTGTGGGCGATGCTCGCGGTCCAGGCCGCGATCGCCTTCACCGTCGCCTTCGCCGACGCCGAGTTCGCCGACGCCCACCGCGACTACGCCCGCGACGCACGCCGCAAGTTCCAGAGCGAGGACATCTGGTTCAACGGCCACTGGGGCTGGCAGCACTACTGCGAGGACGTCCAGGGCTACCGCCACGCCTGGTGGTTCGGCGTCGAAGGCGAGCTGCCCCCTGCCGGTGCCATCCTGCTCGAAACCGACAAGGTCCACCACCCCCGCCTCCCCGCCGACTTCCGCAGCCGCCTCGAGGAGATCGAGCCGGCACGTCGCGTCGTCGAGCCCACCTTCCCCGCACGCACACTCGACCAGACCTACAGCTACTTCTACGCCGTCGTCACCCACCACATGCCCTACCACCTCACCCTCGCCGACACCCCCGTCGACACCCTCCACGCCTACCGCGTCAAGGCGGAACCCCCCAGCCCCTGACCCCCCTCCCGTTGGACGTTGGACGTTGAGCGTTCGATGTTGGACGTTCTCCCCTTCTTCGTGCTCGTGCTCTCATCTTCTGTTCTTGGGGGGAACCTCTCTTGAGGAGAGAGGCTTCCCCCCAGACCCCCCTCCAGAGACCTTTGGATTGGCGGTACCGCGCGAGCGAGGTTGTCAAGGGGCACTGAAAACCGGCCACCAGGGGGCACTTCAAAATAGGCCATGTT
>CAZDNN010000571.1:447-4256 GCA_964506385.1 uncultured Planctomycetota bacterium | reverse complement strand
CCTGCGGCGAGCATGCCCAGCACGTGCTCCACCGCGAGGCGCCGGCCGCGGATGATCGGCTTCCCGCCGAAGATGCTCGGGTCCACCGTGATCCGCTCGAGCAGCTTGTTCTCGTCCACCAGGGGGCCTCCAACGGAAGTGGCTTCCTCACCCCAGCATACGACCCTGGCGACGGACGGTCAAGCTCGCCGTGGCTCCCGGACCACGCGGTTCTCGAGCGCGCCGATGCCCTCGATCTCGCAGCGGACGATGTCGCCGCTCTTGAGCTTGAGGCCCTGGGTCTTGCCGATGCCGGCCGGGGTGCCGGTGGCGATGACGTCGCCAGGCTCGAGGGTGACCCAGCGGCTGATGTAGGCGACGATCTCGGGACACGAGTAGGTGAGCTGGCTCGTGCGGGCATCCTGCATCGTCTTGCCGTTCACGGCGAGGGTGATCGCCATGTCGAGCGAGGGCGGAAGCTCGTCGGGCGTGACGAGTGCCGGCCCCATGGGGCAGAAGCCGTCGGGCCACTTGCCGTTGAGCCAGTCGAAGAAGCGGTCGAAGCCCTCGGTCTTCGTCCGCTTGCGGACCGAGAAGTCGCGCTCGGAGACGTCGTTGACGATGGTGTAGCCGGCGATGTACTTCGGCGCGTCCCTGGCGGTCACATACTTGGCCTTGCGGCCGATGACGACGGCCAGCTCGCACTCCCAATCGACCCAGTGGGCGTGGCGTCCGAGCGGGATGTCGCCCCCAGGGCGGTTGACGGTGGTGGAGGGGGGCTTCATGAAGACGCGGGGCGTCTGCTCCCGCTTGGCGCGGACGTTGCGCCCCTCCTCCGCCAGGTGGGACGCGTAGTTCCCTGCGAGGAGCAGGAGCTTGCGCGGGCAGGGCACGGGGGCCTCCAGGCGCACCCGGCGGAGCGGCTTCGCCCAGGCGTCGGACGGGTGTGCGGCGACGGCGCGGAGGACGGCCTTCGCGGCCCGCAGGCCCTTCGCGCCCATCTCGAGGAATGCGATCATGTCCGTGGGGAGCTGCGGGTTGCCGGTCGTAAGGCTCGCGTCGGCCAGATCGATCACCTGGCCCTCGACGACGGCGCCGATGCGGGTCTCACGGCGTCTGCGATAGGTCACGAGTCGCATGCCATCCTCCAGTCGTCTGGTCTGGGAGGGCGAGGCTCCCGCCGAGCCGCGCGTCCCGTTGTCGAAGGTCGGCTCGGCGGGAGCCTCGCCCTCCCGCGCTCTCCTGGCGAATCAGGCGCCTTCAGCAGCCGGGGAAGGCTTCCTCCTCCGCACGAAATGGCGGATGCCGGCGACGATGAACCAGGCGCCGAAGCCGAGGAGCATCACGCCGCAGCCGCCGATGATCCAGCGATAGACCGTCGGCGAGATCGCCTCGCGGCCGAGCGCCACGGCGCCGGCGACGAACAGATACCACGCGACGTCGCTCAGGATATGGCCTGTGCCGAAGGCCGCGACGCCGAGCATCCCGCTCTCGCGCGACAGCGCGATGTACTTCAGCCCGATCGTCGCCCACCACAGCGACCAGTAGGGATTCGCCAGCGACACCAGGACGCCCGCAACGACGGGGCTGGCGGGCAGCGCCTGCGCGCCGTTCCCGGTCGCCAGATCGCCGCCCGCGGCCGCGAAGGCGCCCATGGCGTAGCCCATCCACAGCAGCACCCCGCCACCCACGATCCCGATGGCCGCCCCCACGCTCTTGTTCGCCAGCACGCGGCCCAGTCCCGCAAGCACCAGCACCACCAGCGACAGCTCCAGGATCGCGTGTCCCAGCACCAGGAGCGGCCCGCCTGCCAGGAACCCGTCCTTCAGCGTGTAGCCGATCGACGCGCTGAGCAGCGGCCCTGGCATCATCGCGCCGCTCAGCCCGATGACGAAGGCGCTCCCGAAGATCGCGAGGTGTCGCTTCACCGTGTCCCTCGTCGCGGCTCTCCCCCCGATGGAACGCGCCCATTATACCAGCGCGGCGCCGCAGCCAAAAGCGGCGGCCCGCTGTCACCTCCCCGCTTGACAGCCTGCCGCTTGCCCCGTACCGTGTGGGCGTCTGCGGCGCGTCGGGCGTCGCGGACGGTGGTGTCGTGGGCAGCGTCTGTACGAGGAGGCCGGGACGTGAAGAGGAAACGACTCAGGACGACCATTGCGTCCGCGCTCGTGCTGTCTGCCGTCGCGGTCGCGCTCTCGGGATGCGGCTCGGTCGCCGGGGGGCCGCTGCGTAAGGGGGGTCTCGTGGACGGCGTGTACCGGGCCAGCCACATCCAGTTCCCCAACCGCGCGGTCGTCGAGGTGACGATTCGGGATCAGAGGATGACGGCGATTCGGATCGTCTCGCACCTCACGGGGCTGGGTGGCAAGGCCGAGAAGCCGATCGTCGAGCGCATGCTCGCCGCCCAGTCCACCGGCGTGGACGCCGTGACGGGGGCGACGAACAGCAGCAAGTGCATCGCGAAGGCGGTGCAGAAGGCCATCGACAAGGCGTATCGGAAGTAACGGCACGGCGGCAGCCACACCGCCATCGCCTCGTAGCGGGACGATGGACGGTGGGGGGAACCTACTTGCAGGTGGGGCAACGCCCATGTTCGAGTTGATCATGATCGTCGCTCTCATCGTCTTCATGTACCGGCTCGCCGAGCACGAGAATATGGCGGGCTGGCTCTGGGGGCTGATCACGTTCGCCGTGTGCGGCGGCGCGATGTTCATCCCGCTGCCGTACGTGCGGGTCGTGATCGCCGGCGCGGTTGCCTTCGGCGCCATGTTCGCCTTCAAGCTGCTGGGTGATTGAGGCCGGGGGCCTCGCCCTGCCGGGTCACTGGCCGCCGAGGATCCGCGTGAGCTTGCCGGAGGCCACGAAGGCCCAGGCCATGCCGACCAGCAGGCCGACGACGTGCGCCGCGTTGCCGATGGGGCCCATCATCCCCGTCATGCACAGCACCAGCCAGATCCCCATCCAAGTGATGGTCCTGGGGTCCACGAAGTAGCCTGCCTTGGGGTCGAGCTTGGCGCGCAGCCAGATGTAGCCGAGCAGCCCGTAGACCACGCCCGACATCCCCCCGAAGTTCGGCCCCGACCACCAGTACTGCGCGAGGTTCGACGTCACCCCGATCGCGACGACTGCTGCCAGGAGGTACCACCAGCCCTGCCGCCGCTCGATCACCCCGCCGAGGTCCTTCAGCCACAGCATGTTGAAGACGATGTGGAGGATGCCGAAGTGCAGGAAGATGGGGGTGAGGAGCCGCCAGAGCTGGCCCTGGCGGACCTCCGGCAGGCCCGGCATCCATCGCATGGTGCCGCCGCTGACGGCGACGCGGGTGATGTGGAAGGGCTGGCACGCCTTGCGGTTGCTGCCGAGGCCGGTCAGGACGGCGACGGCGACGGACACGACGATGAGCGCGGCGGTGAGGGGGGTGATGCCGCGGGACATGAAGCTCTCGCTGCGCCAGCGGCGGCTGAGGTCCACGTAGTTCGCCTCGGCGGCAGCATCGTCTATCTTCTGGCGGAGGCGCTGCTTCTCGGCCTCGATGGCGGCCTGCTCCTCCTCGGCATCGAGCTCGCCCGACTCGAACTGCCGCAGCAGCTCCCGCGCCTGGTCGAGGCTGTCCTCCCGCGCGACCCAGACCTCCCAGCCGTCGCTGCCGCGCTCGACATCGGCCTCGATGCCGCGCACGTAGAGCATATTAGTGAAAAGCCGTGCCCGGTCCTCCTGTCTCAGCGTCCCGATCTTCCGCATCGTCGCCCCTTGCTCCCGGTGCCTCGGGCGTCCTGTGGTTCGGCAGCATCATAGGGGCCGTCGCCGCCGGGGTCAAGTGCGTGCCGCGG
>CAZDNN010000571.1:0-437 GCA_964506385.1 uncultured Planctomycetota bacterium | reverse complement strand
CGGCCGGGTCTGGCCACCGGATGTTGGGGAGCGTGGCTCGGTGTTCCGAATCGTGCTCGTCGTCGTCGTCCTCGTCCTCGATTCAGCTCCCGGCGCCCCCACAGACACAACGCGAGGCGCCACCCGCGTCCGCCTTCTGTGCTCCTCGATCACATCCGGTCGGCAAAGGGGCTTGGAGGGCACAGAGGGCCACCTGGCTGTGCTGACGCTTCGCGTTGGCGCCTCGGCCCATGGGGCAGCCCAACCGACGACGAGGACGACGACGAGGACGAGCGAGGAAGAAACCCTCACATCTGGGATCAGTGCGTGCCGCGGCCCACGCGCTTGCCGGCGCGCCGGAGCGGGGGTATACTCTTGCGGCACCGTGGTGGTGCCTTCCCTCTGGCAAGGATGGCTGGCGTGACGATAGGACAGGCGATCGGGCTCGGCGCGCTCCA
>CAZDNN010000570.1:0-4261 GCA_964506385.1 uncultured Planctomycetota bacterium | reverse complement strand
GCCACGGACTGCTAGGCGATCAGGCTCAGCGACCGCACTGCCACGATGTCCTCGGGGGTACGCAGGTGTTCATGATCGCCGGATCTCCTTCCCGCAATGGGGGCAAACCGTGGTCTTGCCCTTGCGTGCCTGGATCTCCTCCACGAACGCGGATCCGAGGATGCCCGTTGGCAAGGCGAACATGCCAATGCCGAGAACAGCCACAACCGCAGCGAATAGCTTGCCAACGGCCGTGACGGGGTACACGTCGCCATAGCCGACCGTTGTCAGGGTCGCTACCGCCCACCACATAGCAGCGGGGATACTCGCGAACTGCTCCGGCTGCGCCTCATGTTCGGCGAAGTAGATGACCGACGACGCAACGATCAGCAGCAGGAACAGGACGAACAAGGTGATGACCAACTCCTCCTTCCTCGCCCTGACCACACGCTGGAGCGTCTGGATAGCCGTGGAGTACCTCGCAACCTTCGCTACACGGAACAGACGCACAAGCCGCAACACGCGAACGGAACGCAGGTCGATACCAAGGAACGGAAGGTAGAATGGCAGGATCGCCGTGAGGTCCACCAACGCCAGGAAAGTAAGGGCGAAGCGAAGCCGCCCGAGAAAGGGCGACCTATAGGTAGGCGAGGACGTACACGACCAGATGCGAAGCAGGTACTCGACGGTGAAGATCGTTACGGAGACTACTTCAATGGTCCTGAACAACCACGGCGCTTTCGCGTGGATCGAATCGACCGTCTCAAGGGTCAGTGCGACGACGTTGAGCGCAATCAGCGACATGATCAGGACGTCAAAGGCCCTGCTTGCGCGGTCCCCCGGTGCAGCGACTTCCAGGATCTCGTACGCCCGTCGCTTCATCTGTTTCCCTCCGTTTTCCTGGGATCAGCCCTGTATCATCAGGCGCGCGGAGAAGCCAAGCCAAAGCCATGCCTGCTACGCCTGCGTGCCAGAGCTCTGGCGCCCGTCGGCCCCCTCACCAGCGATTGAGTGCGGGCGGGGTGCCGCCGACGATGCCCTGGTTGACGAAGGGGCCGTAGCGCCAGGGGAGGGAGAGCTCGTCGATCCTCGCGATGTCCGCGGCCTCGAGCTCGATGTCGCAGCAGCCGTGGAGCTGGGCGAAGTGCTCGGGGCGGCTGCCACCGAGGATGACGGCGGTGACGACGGGCTTGGCGAGGAGCCAGGCGACGGCGAGCTGGTTGAGCAGGATGCCATACTTCGCGGCGATGGCTTCAAGCTGGTCGCGGGCGTCGAAGAGCTCGTCGGTGAGCTTCGCCTGACCCCGCTTGTAGCGGGCGAGCCAGGAGCCTTCGGGCGGGGCCTGCCCGCGCTGGTACTTGGCGGTGAGGATGCCGCGGTCGAGGGGGCCGTAGATCATGGTGGCGATGTTGAAACGGCGACAGAAGTGGGCCGTCTCGCCTTCGATGACGCGGTCGAAGACGTTGTAGCGGCACTGGAGGGAGATGGGCGGCTCCCAGCCGTGGAGGGCGCACAGGCCGAGGTAGTGGGCGATCTGCCAGGCGTAGTGGTTGCTCACGCCCCAGTAGCGTACCTTCCCCTGCTTCACGAGGGTGTCGAGTGTCGAGAGGGTTTCCTCGGCGGGGGTGTCGGGGTCGGGGTGGTGGAGCATGTAGAGGTCGATGCGGTCGGTCTGGAGGCGTCGGAGGCTGTCCTCGACGGCGCGCATGAGGTGGATGCGGGAGCATCCGCCGCGGTTGCGCTTGCCGCGCTCCATCTTGACCCAGAACTTGGTGGCGACGACGATGTCGTCGCGCCTGCCCTGGATGAGGCGGCCGACGACCTCCTCATTGTGGCCGCGGCCGTAGGCGTCGGCGGTGTCGAGGAAGTTGATGCCCGCCTCGAGCGCCGCGTCGAGCACGCCCTGGGCCTCCTTCTCCTCGAGCCGCTCGGCGAAGTCCATGCAGCCCAGGCACAGCCTGGAGACCTCGAGCCCCGAGTTCCCGAATCGGACATAGTCCATTGCGCTTCCTCCGAGTGACCGCGGTTCCGTACCCCACGTGAGATCAAAGCAGCCCCGCCTCTCAAATGCAAGAGTGTGTGTGCTCGTCCCGATGCTCCAGCGTCGCGGCTACCGTCCCGACGCGGAGCATCGGGACGAGCGGCGGGGGAGATCAATCGGCCTCGAGCCCATGGGCGAGGAAGAAGGCGAGGAGCTGCTCAGAGTGGAAGTACGCGGGGACCTCGGCGTGGCCCTTGCCGGGGATGATGGTGAGATGGGCGGGGCCGCCCAGGGACTTGTAGCGGCGGATGAGCTCCTGGCTGTTGGGGCCGAGGGGCACAACCCCGTCGGCGTCGCCGTGGAGGTGAAGGATGGGGACGCGGGCCTTGGCGAGCGGGGCGAGGCGGTCGATAGGATTGTGCTCGGCGAGGCGCTCGCCGAGCTGCTCGGCGGTCAGGCCGTAGGCGGGGCAGGCGCGGGCGAGGCCGGGCCAGCTCCGCAGGTCGCACACGGGGTAGATGCCACCGATGCAGGCGACTCGCCTGGCGTTGTCGCCGGTGGCCGCCCAGTTGTAGAGCATCAGCCCGCCGCGGCTCTGCGGCAGCAGGCAGGCCTTCGGCGACAGCCCGTACGCCTTCACGACGTGCTCGTAGAAGGCATCGTAGGTCTTCACGCCCTTCGGGCTGCCGTAGCTCTCCCCCACATTGACCCCGCACACGGCGAAGCCGCGCGCGAGCAGGCGCGACAGGAGCCAGCCGTTGTTCCTGTTGGGATATGCGCCGATGGTCGGCGCGTACCATACCCAAGGGCGCCGGCCCTCCCCGGCCTGCTTCTCGGGCAAGATGATGAAGGCGGGCGCGCCAGCCACGGGGAAGTCGAGCCGGCAGAAGCCGTACTGCTGCGAGCGCTTCAACTCAGGCGTCTCGGCAGCCCGAGCGACAACGGCGAAGCCGCAGATGGCGACTGCGCCCCACATGGTCGTGATGCACACGTGGGGCCTCCTCGTACGTTGCCGCACAGCAATTCGTGCCGCTGGAGCGGCGGGCCCGGCGTCCCGACGCTGGAGCATCGGGACGAGTGCCATGGGGCGGCTGCCAAAGTGCTCTCCCGCGGATCTCCGACCTGCGGGAGGGATTGGGCTACTTCGCCGCCGCGATCTTCTTGCCGTTGGGCCTCAGGAGGACGCGGAAGCCGACATCGTGGACGGGCTGCCAGGGGTGGTAGCGGAGACGGAAGGCCGAACGGGCGACCTTGGGACGGCTGTAGTAGGAGCCGCCGCGGGCCACGCGATAGCCCTCGGCCTCGGGATCGTTGCGGCCGTCGCCGGGCTTGTAGGGATAGGGCTTGTAGAGGGAGAGGGTCCACTCCGAGGCGTTCCCGTGCATGTCACAGAGGCCCCAGGCGTTGGGCTGGTAGCGGCCGACATCCACCGGCACGGTGGAGCCGTCGTTGACGCTGGCGATGACGGGGATCCACTTGGGGCTGTCGCGCCGGCAGAGGCTGAGGAGGCGCTGGTCCGCCAGGTTGGCGAGCTTGCCGAAGTCGGTGGCGAGGTCGCCGTAGTTCATGGCAGTGGCGGTGCCGGCGCGGCAGGCGTACTCCCACTCGGCTTCGGTGGGCAGGGTGCAGGTGCGGCCGGTTTTCTTGCCGAGCCAGTAGCAGAATGCCACGGCCTGCTTCCATGTGACGCGGATGACGGGCTGCTTCTCGCGGTTGGCGGCTTGGCCGCGCGTGTTCTGGTCCTTGTTGAAGACGCTGATGACGCCGCTGTCGTGGGCCGGGTCGAAGGCGGCGAACTGTGCGTTGGTGACCTCGTGCTTGCCGAGGTAGAAGGGCTCGTCGATGGTGACGACGGCGGCGGGCCACTCGTCGGGGCATCCGCTGGTATCGCCCATGACGAACTTGCCGGCGGGGATGAGCACAAAGTCCATCGTCACGCCGTCGGCAACCTCCAGCTTGAGCTCGGCCGGCAGGCCGGCGGCTCCCTGACGCTTCTTCGCCTCTGCGGCGTCGAAGGGCCAGCCGGCGAGCTGGGGCGCAGGCGGTGGCTTGGGCTCGGCCTTGGGCTTGACGAAGGCGGGCCGCTCGGGCGGGGGCGTGGGGTAGACCTCGGGGTTCTCGGGGCGGTTTGCGTACTTGGTGCGCATGGCGAGGCGGCGCGCGGCGATCCGCTCGACACTCTTGCCCCGGTGCTCGGTCCACGTGCCGTGGTCGGGCACGTTGAGGTCGATCCAGGTGACCAAGCGGTCCCAGGCCTCGGCGGTGAGCTCGACCCCGTGATGGCCCTTGCGGAGCATCTGG
>CAZDNN010000569.1:0-4264 GCA_964506385.1 uncultured Planctomycetota bacterium | reverse complement strand
GCGGTCAGCGGAGCACCTCGACCCCCGACGGCGCGAGAGCCGGCGGCGCCGCGACCGCCGACGTCAGCTCGAGGTCGTCCACGTCGATCACCTGCGGCCGGCCCAGAACCCAGAGCCGGAAGACCGGGCGAACCGATGGCGGGAACCTGCCGGCACGCACCGTCGCCTCGCAGCGATGCCACTGGCCGTCCGCCGCCAGAGGCACCGCCTCCTGGCCGAAGTCGTATTGCGGCCCGCTGTAGAAGTTCGCCCGCACGGAAGCCCCCTGCGTCTGCGTCCGAGCCCAGAAGCTCAGCCGATACTCCGTCTCCGGCTGCACGGCGATGGCGCCATTCGAGATCACCACTGGCTGGCCGCGTTCCCCCACCCGCAGCCGCACACCCTTCGTTCCATCGCGGCCGAAGGCCCCGACCTCGACCCCGCCAAGCTGCCACCCCTCGGCCGGCTTCTCGAACCGCTCGAGCGGGATGCCCCTCCTTGTCCTGCGCACCATCAGCGGCGACGGCAGCGCCTCCAGGCTCCCATACACATGCAGCGTCCTGCCCCACCGCGGATCGACATCTACAATCACCCGCTCCCCCTCCTCGCTCACCTCGAACTCCCGTTCCGCCAGATCGTTCTCCTCGTTCACCTGCACGCATCGGAACGCCTTCGGCTTCCCGCCCATCTTCTCCGCCAGCGCCTTCGTCGCCACCGCCACCCACCCCTTCTCCCCCGGCGCCGCCACGGCCGCCCGCGCGTGCCAGTAGGGGCTGAACCAGTCCTTCGGGAACTTGGTGTCAATGGGCTTGAACCGCTTGCCCCACTTGAAGTCGCCCGGGATGATGACGACGGGCTCGCGCTCCGCCCCGACGCGCCCGAGGCGTTTGGCGTGATGATGGTGACCTCGGTGAAGCAGGACCTCGAGCGTCACTCCCGTACGCCCTGCTGCTGCGACGTATTCAGCTCGCGCGTACGTGCACTTGCCAGCTCCTGGTCGGCGCTCGGGCCAGAAGCCGTGGCGCACCCGCGCGACTCCTTCGGCATGGACCCGCAGAAGCGAGATGCTCTCGGTGAAGTCCGGCGGATGCATGAAGGTGAGACACTCCGGCACCCACGCACCCCGCCGCCACCCGAAGTGGGGCTGCTCCTTGTCGCTGACGATGCCGACGAAGTTGGGATACGTCTTCGTGAAGTGCTCCGCTCGGAAGCGCGCATCGACGGTGACGAGGTCTTCGGCCGGCTTCCCCTCCTGTGGCTTGAAGCCATAGGCCTGGGTCTGGAATCCGGCATGCCACGGCACGAAGGTGTAGGCCTGCCGCGTCGTGCGCGGGCCTGCGCGGCCGGTGACCTCGAGGGTCGCGATCACGCCGCCTGACTTCACGATCTCGACGCGCGCCCGTTGATCGGCCTGGCGCGCGAGCGCATCGCGCACGAAGCGTACGGTGGTTGTCGCCGGCTGGCGCGGATCGTACTGGCCGAAGGTGCCGCAGGCGGCGCCGAAGGACTCCGCCGCATACTCGCGCCCCGTGCGCTTGGAGACCAGACTCGTCACGGTGCCCCCTCGCGCGCGATCGAGGATGAGCCGGAAGCGCGCGTTCGACACCATCATCTGCGTGCTGCTCGTGAGCCCGGCCCGTTCTCTGCGTCGCGTCTCGCCGGTCCACACCCGCAACGGCGTCGGCACGTCCGGCGGGTCTTCCTTCTCTGGGTCCTTCCGGATGCAGACGAAGTAGACCCTGGCGGACCTCGGAGGCACGAGCGCCGCCAACCAAATGGCGCCGAGGCCCTGCCCAAACACGGGCGCGACACCCCACCCCGGGGCGGGCCGGCCATCGGCCGCGCGCACGTAGTACCAGGGCATGATGTCCTCGGTGAACTCAAGGTCTACCGCTACGTGGTCCAGCCACTCGTCCGACGGGTTGCACACGAGCACAGGGAAGACCGCGTCGGTCGGCGCGTCGAAGGTTTCGGGGAAGGCGGGCAGGTACGCACGCAGCTTCTTCGTCTCACGTGGGGCATCCCCGATCCCGACGCGATAGGACACGTCGAGCTGCACGGGCCGCAATTCCGTCTGCTTCGTCGGGGCCAGCCTGGGTCGTGGCTCAAGGGTCGCGGAGGTCCACTCCTCGATCTGCTCTACCTGCGCCTGCGCTTCGCCGAGGGAGATCCGGGCGTCGCGCGCGGCGGCGGCCGGCGCTCCAGGACGCTGACCATTGGAGAGCTCGATGGAGCGGCCCTTCCCGGGGTCGATCACCCGTGTGATGAGTTGCACGTCAGGCCGGCGGAGGACGAGGCAGGGGCGGAAGAGGCAGGCACGGCGGCCGGCGAAGGCGAGCTCGATGGTGACCGTCTTGGTGCCCCAGTCGCAGAGCTTGCTGGCCTCGATGGTGAGATCGACCTTCTTGCTCTCGCGCGGGGCGAGGGCGACTTCGGCAGCCGGGCCCCCGAGGGTGGGGACGACGCAGGCGAACCGAAGCGTGCCCGCCACAGCCAAGTCGGTAAGATTCTCGACGGTGGCGGCGACGGTGGCCTTCTCGCCCTGACAGACCTCGAGCTTCGGGAGCGTGACCCGGACAGGGGCGAAGGCGAGTTGGTAGACGGCGTAGTAGTTGAGGATGTCGTCGGCGACGATGTGACCCGCGACGGTGCGGGCCTTGAGTGGCTGGTAGGTCTGCCCGTCTCGCGACAGGATCATCGCCTCGCTGAGGGGGACGGCGGGGGAGGGCGAAGCTCCTGCTGAGCCGTCGGACCGCGCCCCGCTCGCGGCTCGGCGGGAGCCTCGCCCTCCCATTCCGCGATCGCGGACGGGGAGGCGGAGACGGAGCTTCTGACCCTTGATGGCGATGTCGTGGTTACAGGCCAGGAGGAGGACGGTGTCGTCGGCGTCGAGGCGGGCAGACATGATGGCGTCGTGTCCGACGACGTGAAGGGCGGGAGGCAGCTTGGCCCAGTGGGTCAGCAGGTTCTCCCAGTAGTCAAGGGCTGCGAGGTCGGAGAAGCGGCCGTTGACGTAGAGCAGCTCGCCCTTCCCGAAGGGCAGGAGAATGTCGCGGGGCACGTCGCCGGGCTGCTGGAGGCTGAGGGGCTTGCCGGCCGGCGCCGCTAGCGGCATGGCCCGCAGGCCGGCGCTTGGCACGGCCTCGCCCTTGAGGGTGCCGAGGACGGGATCGGTGAAGCGGATAGCGAGCTTCGGCGCGACATGGGTTGTGCGCTTGTCGCCTTTGGCGATGTTGGCGGTGGACCACTGGAGCCAGTCGATGGCGAGGTTGCAGGCGCGGCCCTCGGTGGGGTACTTCGCGGGGTCGATGTCGTGGGGGATGACGGGCTTCTCGTAGCGCAGGGCGACGGTGGCCTGCTGGCGTCCGCCGACGGCCGAGGCGGGGATGGGGACCTCGTAGTCGTGGAGGCCGCCCTTGAGGGCGATGGCGCCGACGGGCCGGTTGCCGATGAGCACCTCGGCGCGGTGGGCGACGAGGGCGGAGCCGCCGAGGCGCAGGATGTGGTCGCGGTTGGGCGCAACGGGCAGCGCGAAGCGCGTGCGGGTGCCCGAGCCGGGCGTCCAGCGCATCGTGAGGTTGCTGCCGGCGCCGAACTTGCCGGCGGGCAGCTTCCCCCAGTCCTCGCGATGGCTGGCGCCGCCGAGCAGGAATGCCTCGTCGCCCTGCGTTCCGACGTCGATGAAGAGATTGAAGTCCTTGCCGCGTTCCGCCGTCGCCTTCGCGGGCGGCGGCTTGAGGCCCGCGGCTGCGGCGAGGCGGGGGTTGGCCGAGGCCCAGAGCTTGCCGCCACGGCGGCACCAGGCGAGCAGGGCGTCGTGGATGTCCTCGCGGCGGCCGTTCTCCCCAAAGCCGCTGTCGCAGCCGGGAGCGATGACGAGCCGGAAGGGCTTGAGGGCGTCGGCGGTGACGCGCTCCTCGGGGAGGATGTCGAAACGGGCGCCCAGGCGGCGGAGGGACTGGAGGGCGGCGAAGAGATCGTCGTCCTTGCCCTCGGCGGTCAGCAGATGCCAGTCGTTGAGAATCAGGGCGATGGGCGCGCCATTCCCCCAGTCGCGGATCGAGGGGAAGCAGCGCTTCATGAGGGTGGCGTAGAAGAGGTTCTTCTCGCAGTAGGTCTTGCCCAGCTCCATCGAGGGCTCGAGGTTGCTGCCCTCCCACCACTCGTTCCACGACAGGTGGAGCACGCCCTCGTTGAATCGCATGAGGTTGCCGACCCAGAAGCGGTCGAAGTGGTGAGGCTCGGTGAGGTAGGCGGAGCCTGGGACTCGGATGTTCCAGTCGTG
>CAZDNN010000568.1:0-4285 GCA_964506385.1 uncultured Planctomycetota bacterium | reverse complement strand
GAAGTGCAAGCAGTACCGGCCGCACCTCGAGTACATGTTCGACGAGATCCTGCGGCGCGGCACCAACTCCGACGGCGTCATCATCGGCGCTTTGCAGAAGACGCCCGGACCGCACGATCGAGCCGGAATCCGCGATGGCTGGGGCTACGACTTCGTCGGCTTCCTCGACTACGACCTGGCGCTGGGCACCACCCGCTACCGCGAGGCCATCCAGCGCCCGCTGACGAATCTCCTGAAGCCGCGCTACAAGAAGTTCAACTGGGACCACGGCTCCCGCGACAACGTGGCCGACTCGGTCGAGGGCGGGCTCTACCTCCTGCGTCGGTTCCCCACGCCCGAGGGGTTCCTGTGGGCCGACCGCGAGATCGCCACGCTGCTGGTGGATCATACCGACCCCGACAGGCTGTGGGGCGTGCACAAGCTCGAGGCCAACACGGTCCGCACCGTCCTCATCCACACGATGCTGCACACCCGCAACACTATCGCCCGGCCCTGGCAGCAGGGCCTTCAGCTCGGCGCAGCGCCCTCCGGCACCGGCATTGGCGTCTTCATGAAGTCGGCCGAGCCCTACGAGGGGCGCCTCCAGTTCGACATCCCACGCCATCGCATCTACATGGGCTTCGACCAAGACTGGCCTCGGATGAACGCCGTCCCCGAGTGGTTCACAGTTGAGCCCGACGAGGCGCACCGCTACACGGTGGAGGACGTCGATGCCGCGACGACGCGAGTCGTTTCGGGCAAGACGCTCAGCGAGGGTCTGCCCATCCGCCTGGAGCCGGGGAAGCCGCTCCGGCTGATCGTTCGGCCCGCACGGAGGGTACCAGGATGATGTCGCGTTTCAGGCGGGTGGTACCCCGACTGGCGCTCGTGGCGGCATTGGCCGCCACCACTTCTGTCGGGCTGGCCGGGACGGATCTGGCGCAAGGGTTCGCCCGCCCACCCGCCTCGGCGAAGCCGTGGGCCTACTGGTGGTGGCTGGACAGCAATGCCAGCAGGGAGGGCATCACCCGCGACCTCGAGGAGATGCAGCGCCAGGGCATCGCCGGCGTGCTCATCTTCGATGCCGGCATGGGCGGCCCGCTGGCGCCCGACGGCCCCGTGTTCATGAGCGAGGCGTGGCGCGAGCTGTTCAAGTTCGCCGTCCACGAGGCCGAGCGACTCCGTCTCGAGGTCAGCATCAATCTGTGCAGCGGCTGGAACGCCGGCGGCACGTGGGTGAAGCCCGAGCATGCGGCGCAGAAGCTCACGTGGTCGCAGATTCGGGTGCGTGGGCCGGCCGAGGTGGCCCAGGCGCTCCCACAGCCTCCGACGGCGCGGCTACGACCCGCTGCCCTACCTGCCCGCGCTGGCGAGGAAGATCGTGGACAGCCCGGAGATCACCGAGCGATTCCTCTGGGACTTCCGCCGGACCCTCAGCGACTGCATCGCGGACCACTACTACGGCCGGCTGCGCGAGCTGTCGCGGGAGCACGGCATGGGGATCCACCCCGAGTCGGGCGGGCCGTGCACGCCGGTCAAGGCATGCATCGATGCGGTCCAGATCCTCGGCAAGAGCGATATCCCCATGGGTGAGTTCTGGGCGAGGAAGACCGAGCCCGCCGGCCCCATCGCCTGGGCCGACTGGTCGATCAAGCAGGCGGCGTCGGCGGCCCATATCTACGGCAAGCGGCTCGTCCAGGCCGAGGCCTTCACCACCATGGGCCCGAACTGGGAGAAGTACCCCTTCGTGCTGAAGGACATCGGCGACCACGCCTTCTGCTGCGGGGTCAACCGCGCCATGCTCTGCTTCTACGTCCACCAGCCCTACCTCGACAGGCTGCCGGGCTACCAGTGGGAGGCGGCGGGCACACACTTCGACCGCAACATCACCTGGTGGCCCATGGCCCACGCCTGGCTGACCTACCTGGCCCGCTGCCAGTTCCTCCTCCAGCAGGGCCTGTTCGTTGCCGACGCCTGCTACTTCTACGGCGAGGGCGCGCCGAGCTTCGTGCCGGGCAGAGGCCGCATGACGCCCCCGCTGCCGCCGGGCTACGACTACGACGTGTGCAACGCCGAGGTGCTGCTCACGCGCATGGCGGTCCGCGACGGCCGGCTCGTGCTGCCCGACGGGATGAGCTACCGCCTGCTCGTCCTGCCCCAGCGGAGGGACATGTCGCCCGTGGTGATCCGCAAGCTCGCAGACCTTGTTGTGGCGGGCGCTACCGTGGTCGGACCGAGGCCGGCCCGAGCGTCAGGGCTCGCGGATTACCCGCAGTGCGATGAGGCGGTGAGGAAGCTGGCCGATAGGCTCTGGGGCGATTGCGACGGCAAAGCCGTCAGAGAGCACAAGATCGGGAAGGGCCGGATCGTCTGGGGCAAGGCGCTCGGCGATGTCCTCCTGGCGGACGGGCTCGCGCCCGATTTCGGGTATCGGGGCGCCCAGCAGGGCGCGAGGATCGACCACATCCACCGTCGGGTCGGCGAGGCGGAGGTGTACTTCGTGGCGAATCTCGCCAACCGCGGCGAGAAAGCCGAATGCCTGTTCCGCGTCCTGATGAGAAGACCAGCCGCAAAGGAGAGCAAGGAATGAGTCACGGGGAACACGTGATGCTGGCGGCGCTCACACTGGGCTTCCTGGCCGCTGCGGTGGAGGCGGAGACGGCCAGGCCGGCCGGCCTGCCGAACCCGTTCTATGCGATGGACACGGCGTTCAAGCGGCCGGGGCTGACGCAGGAGCAGCAGTTCGCACTCGTCAAGGAGTTGGGCTACGACGGGATCGGCTGGCACCAGGAGGCCCCCGAGCGGGCGAAGGCCAACGCCGAGGCGATGGCCAGGCACGGCCTGAAGATGATGGCCATCTACTGCCCCGCGAAGGTCACGCCTGCGGGCGAGCTGACCCACTCGCCCCAGCTTCCCGCGCTCATGGCCGCCCTCAAGGGCCATGGCACGATCGTCTGGCTCCACATCGGCGGCAGGGGGCCGGCCTTCGACTCCCTGACGGGTGAGGAGCCGGTGGTGAAGACGCTGCGAGGGCTCTCCGACACGGCGGCGGCCAACGGCCTGAGTATCGCCATCTACCCGCACGTAGGGCAGTGGACCGCGAAGTTCGCCGACGCGGTCACACTGGCGAAGGTCGTCAAGCACCCGCAGTTCGGCGTGTCGTTCAACCTCTGCCACGCCATGGCCATGGGCGAGGAGAAGGCGATTCCCGAGCTGCTCGAGCGGGCCAAGCCCGTGCTGGTCACCGCCACGATCTGCGGCGCCGACGCGGGGGTGACCGGCGGCAAGTGGAAGCAGCTCATCCAGACCCTCGACAAGGGCACCTACGACGTGGGCATCGTGCTGCGGAAGCTCAAGGCCATCGGGTTCACCGGCCCCGTCGGCTTCCAGGGCTACGGCATCAAGGGCGACGCCCGCTCGATCCTCGCACCGACCATGGAGGCCTGGCGCAAGCTCTCCGCCGCCGCTGCCCAGGGCGGCGACCGTTGAGGGCAGCATCCCCCGCGGCCCTCGCCCGGCGTGCAGCATTTCGGCGTCGGAGGGCATCTATGATTCCAGGCGGTCAGCACGCAGCAGAGGCACCCCGTAGCAGCAGAAGGAGCGATGGTATGAGGACAGGACGCATCGTGGTGGCAGTGTTGCTCGTGCTCGTGTGGGTCGCCGGCTCGGCGCTGGCGCAGGAGGGCCCGCAGCCGGGCCGCATGCGCGGCGGCTTCGCCATGCGCCCCCGCCCGGCCCCGCGGGGGGCCACCGACACGCTGAGCCAGCTTGCCGAGGCCATCCCGGCGGTCCGCGAGGAGCTCGGGCGGCATCGCAAGGCGATGGTCGAGATCTACAAGGGCCACCTGAGCCTGGCCAACGAGATCGACGCGGCGCTCCGCGAGCTTCGAGCCGCGGGCGGTGAGGACGAAGAGCTGGCCAAGGTGGCCAAGGCACTCGCCCCGCAGGCGAACAAGCTCGCCGCCCAGCGCGCCGCCGAGCTGGCCACCCACTACGCCAATCTCGCCAAGATCCTCAACCCCGAGGACGAGGCGAAGCGCAAGGAGGTCGCCGCCAAGCTCGCCGAGGGCCTCATCAAGCGCATGGCCACGGCGAAGGAGGGGCCCGGTGCCCCGCCTGTTCCCCGCTTCGACTTCAGGATGTTGCGGCGGCCTGGAGGCGAGGGCATGGGCGGCCGCCCCGGCGGTCGCATGCAGCGCGACGGAGGCGCCGGTGCCCGGCCGCGTGGCGGCGGGAACCCGGACGGCGAGTTCTAGCAGCCCGTGGCAGAAGTCCGTTCGGACTGCGTGCGGGTCTTCGGGCCGAT
>CAZDNN010000567.1:0-4288 GCA_964506385.1 uncultured Planctomycetota bacterium | reverse complement strand
GCTCATCGCCAACATCGCGGGCGTCTCCCGAATCGCGTGATGGCGCCACACCTGTTCAGGTGTGGCGCCATCACGCGATTCGGGAGACGCCCGCGATGTTGGCGATGAGCTGGTAGCAGTCGCCGCGACGGCCCTGCACGTCGAAGAAGATCTCGAAGCAGGGCACACGCCACGCATAGGGTCCCTGCTCGCCGGGCTGGAGGCCCTCCCAGCGCTTCTTCGCCCAGGTCGGCAGCTCGGGCTTCTCGGGGTAGTCGGACTCGATGCCGACGTACACGTGGGTCGCGGTGTAGAGCAGGGCGAGATGGGTGGCCTGGTCGGCGGGGAGGCGCATCTCATCGGGGTTGGCGGGTGGCTGTTTGGCGCCCCAGGCAGCGCGGACGAAGCGATCGAAGCGCGGCGCCTTCCGCCACGCCGCCTCGTCGAGCCGGCCGTCTATTGTCGGCGGCTTCGTGGCGCGAGCGGCTGCCGTCTCCTGCCAGCCGCAGGCGAGCATGTAGGGCTCGAACTCGATGCGGCGTCGGGACGATCGCCGTCTCCAGGTCGCCATCCATGTAGTCGGGGACGATGTCCCCCAGCGGGCTGGTCCCGGCGAACGCCGCTGCGGCGACGGCGGCCAGCAGGCAGACAGCCGACTGGGCAGGACGCCGCGTGGAGATCGTGGCCGGCATGGTCAGGGCCTCCTTGGGATGTTCCCTCGTGTCGCTCCACGGGCCGCGCAGATCGTTCATGCCTGTGAGGCGACCGTTTGTCAATCGGGCGCGGCGCCGCTATACTCGGAGTGGGCGTCGGTCGTGTGTCGTGAGGAGCATCGGGGTGAGGCATCGCGGGATCCTGGCAGCCCTGTGGCTGGTCGCGGCGGCGGCGGCACATGCCCACAGCCCCTACCACCTCGTCTGCCCGCAGGCGAAGCAGGGCGGGGTGAAGGTCGATGCCGATATCCGCGGCTGGCAGGGCAAGCGGTTCGTCAAGGTCGATCACACACGCGCGTCATTCGGCGAGGCGAGGTCGGACGACGACGCGAGCTTCCGCTTCGCGACGCTGTGGGACGCGGCGCATCTGTATGTGGCGGTCGAGGTGCTCGACAACTCGATCGTGCCGGCCCCGACCCTTGCACAGCTCTACGAGGGCGACTGCGTCGAGATCGCGCTCGACGTGGACAACGACAGTGAGGGCGGCTACGACGCCGGGGACTTCCAGTTCGTCATCTGCCCCACCGGCCCGGGCTCGAAGCCGCGGGTGAACCTCTACCGCAACCCGCTGCTGAAGATCTCCGACGCGCCCTTCGTCCGTGTGAGCGCGAACATCACGACCGAGGGCTACGTCATCGAGGCCGCCTTCTCCTGGAAGGCGCTCGGCGTCGAGCCGAAGGCCGGCCACGTCGTGGGCTTTGCCATCGACGTCCGCGACCTCGATGCCGACGGCTCGAAGAAAGGCCTCACCTGGGCGCCCGCCCTCGACCCCGCGGCCAACCCCCTCCGCTGGGGCGACCTCATCCTGACCAAGACTGCCGCTGACGACGTGAAGCCCATCCTCGACGGCCTCGCCGAGACCAACGCCCGATACCAGCGCCTCCTGACCGGCGAGGGGCGCGAGACCGACAACACCGTGACCATCGACGTCCAGTGGGTCGGCATCGGGCGCCTCGGCCATGGGGTCGGGTGGAACCTACAGTTCCGCGACGGCCGCTTCCCCGCCTGGGACGAGGGCACGTGGGCCGCCTTCCTCGAGCTCTTGGCCTGGACCCGGCCCCAGTGGATCCGCTATGGCGTGAACTTCGGGCAGTGGGAACCGGCCAACGACGACGACGACCCCTCGCACATGAACTGGGAGGGCTTCGCCTTCCGCTCCCCCGCCATGCGCCACCACTACCGCGTGCTCGACTTCTGCCAGCAGCGCGGCATCGACGTCCTGTGGGCCAACTGGGGCTGTGGCGACCGCGCGACGGGAGGCGGCAAGTGGCTCGCTGAGAGCGTCCACACCCCGCCCAAGCCCGACCCTGCGGCACCCGACACCGACGACGACCCCTTCAACGATGCGCCCTACGACCCCGCCGAGCTTGCCGAGAGCCTCACCGCCTGCATCCACCACCTGAAGGTCGTCCGCAAGTACACCTGCGTCAAGCAGGTCTCGCTGTGGAACGAGCCGAACTTCTCGGAGTGCTACAACTCGCCCAGCGCCTTCTACCCCGAGGCCTTCTGGGGCTACTACAACGTCCTGGGGCAGCACCTGCGGCGGCTCGGGCTGCGGGGCAGCGTGCGGATCCTCGGCCCCGAGACCTCGACGAGCAGCTACGCCGCCCTGCCGTGGCTGGCCCGCGCCCTGCGCAGGCACTCGCGGGAGGTGGACGTGCTGGCCCACCACGACTACCTCGGCTACGCCGACTACCACCGCATCGACCGCGGCGCCCCCATCAGCCGCGCCGCGGCCGGCTACGCTGGGCTGCGCCGCAGCCGGCTCCGGCGGCCCATCGCGATCACCGAGCTGGGCAACATGGGCAACGGCTCGGGCGAGGTCGGCGGCGACGAGGCCGTATGGGCGGGGTCGCTCTCCACCTGCCGGCTGATCGTCGAGGGCCTGAACCAGGGGGTGACTGGCTTCCTGCGATGGGAGTTCAAGCCCTACGGCGCCTCGTGGCAGAACTTCGGGGCGCTGACCACCATCACCCGCGAGCACCAGTTCGAGCCCTATCGCCCCGTCTTCTTCCCCCACGCGCTGATGTGCCGCGGGGCGCTCAAGGGCGGTACCGTCCTCAGGACCGTTGTGACGGGCGGACGGGACGAGAATCGCGTGCCGCGGGTCACCTGCGCGGCGATGCACCTGAAGGGCGTGGGCAAGTGCCTGCTGCTGGTCAACGACGGCTTCGAGCCGAAGACGGTGACCCTGCGCTTCGGGCCGCGGGTGCCCCACCGCGACGCACTGCGCTTCGGCCACCTGTCCTACGACGCCTCGCTGCCGGAGACATTCACGAAGCACCCCGAGGTCGCCATCCAGGGCGGGTCGGCCAGGCTGACTCTGGCGCCGCGGAGCGTCCACGCGCTTTCGACGCTCGCCGGCTTCGCCAAGGTCGAGCCGCTGCCGCCCCTGCCGCCGCGCGAGGAGCCCAAGTACGCCGTCCGCGACGTGCGGGGTCGTAAGGAGATGGTGGCGCTGATGCGCTTCAATGCTGACTACGAGTGGCGGGTCTGGCAGAGCACCGCCGGCCACTCGGTCTTCTCGACCGAGCCGGAGCAGGGGAAGCCGGAGAACCGCGTGTGCCGCATCGCCTACGACCTGGTGGGCGTGAAGCCCGGCGAGCGCGACGAGCACGTCGTCGCCCACACCGACCTGCTGCTCGACGGCCGCCCCCGCCGCGTCGCCTTCCGCGTCAAGGGCGACGGCAAGGGACACACCCTCGCGGTCCTCTTCCTCGATGCCAAGGGCGAGGTCTTCGAGCGCGAGGGCCGCACGCCCGTGACCTGGACGGGCTGGAAGCGGGTCGAGCTGGCGATCGACACCTTCCCCGACGGCTGGAAGCACTGGAGCGGCGACGGGGTGGTGGACTACCCACTCCGCGGCTTCGGCCTCACCCTCACCTCCTCCGCCCCCGACTTCATCAGCCGCGGCCTCCTCGAGATCGACGACGTCGAGATCGTCGCCGCGGTCAAATGAGACGGACGAGTTCCTCGGCGGTGGGTCCTGCCTGCCGGATGATCGCGCGCAGAGTCCCCCGATCGAGCTCCTTGTGGTCGGGCACGACCACTTGGGCGAACCGGTCATCCCGTCGCGTGATCATGTGGCTGCCATGCTGCCTCTTGAGGTAGAAGCCCTTCCTCTCGAGTGCCTTGCGGCACACCCTGCCCGAGACCATCGGGAGCCCGCTCATACGGCTACCACCATCGCCTGGAAGCGCTCCTCGGGGACGGGGAGCCCGTCATCCTCGAGAGAGGCAATGTAACCGCAGATCGCTTCCTTGATGTTCTGGAGGGCCTCGTCAACCGTCTTGCCCTGGCTGAGGCAGCCTGGCAGGCTGGGGCACTCGACCACCCAGTAGCCGTCCTCGCCCGGATATACGATGACCTGTCTCATGATCTGTCTCCATTCACCTCTCCCTTCACGCAGGAGATGATAGCCCCCCCAGGCTTGGTGTTCAGGGTTGCGTGGCATCCGGTTCGCGCTGAGCGCCTTGCGCGACGCCGCCTTGTCCTGCGCCCGCTGGCTGCGGGGGAGGCATCATGGCGCTTTCTGCGCGGCGTAGTCGGCGAGGGCCTTGTCCACGGCGTCGGCGGCTTGGGCAGCGAGGTCGGCG
>CAZDNN010000566.1:0-4291 GCA_964506385.1 uncultured Planctomycetota bacterium | reverse complement strand
CAGCAACTGACCGCGACCACTTCCCCGACGCGCCAGGGCATCACCCCGTCCTGGCAGTGCCGACATCGTTTGGGACAGAGCCTTCCCCGGGCCGGGAAGGGAGACTGCCGCCCGTGTCACACCCGGACGACCCTGTCGATCTGTGTCAGGCCTGTTGCGACCTCGCCGCCGGCATCACGCTGGACAACGTGCGCGACTACGTGGTCGGCGTGCACCGCACCGTCCCGCTCTTCGACGGCCGCGAGGTACCCTACGTCAACTTCGACAACGCCGCCACCACCCCGCCGCTCCAGCCCGTCCTCGACGGCGTCCAGCGCTTCTTCGAATGGTACGCCAGCGTCCACCGCGGCAGCGGCTTCAAGTCCATGCTCTCCACCCACGTCTACGAGCGCTGCCGGGAGGTCGTCGCCGACTTCCTCGGCGCCGACCTGTCTCACCACACCCTCATCTTCACCCAGAACGCCACCCACGCGCTCAACAAGCTCGCCATGGCCTTCTGCCAGAGCGCGGACCAGGTGGTCCTCACCACCGTCATGGAGCACCACTCGAACATGCTCCCCTGGCGGAAGCTCGGCTGCCAGGTGGACTACGCGGGCATCACCCCCGACGGCCGGCTCGACATGGCCGACCTCGAGGCCAAGATCCTCACGCACGCCGGGCGCCTGAGCCTGGTGACCGTCACCGGCGCGTCGAACGTCACGGGCATCATGCCGCCAATCCGCCGCATCGCCCGCATGGCCCACGATGCCGGCGCCCTGATGGCCGTGGACGCCACGCAGCTCATCCCCCACCGGCCCTTCAGTATGGGCGCGCCCGACGACCCAGAGCGCATCGACTGCATCTGCATGAGCGCCCACAAGATGTACGCGCCCTTCGGCGCCGGCGCCCTCGTCGGGCCCAAGGCCGCCTTCGAGACCGCCGTCCCCGACCACGTCGGCGGCGGCACCGTCAACGCCGTCACCATGGATGAGATCCTCTGGGCGCCCCTCCCCGAAAAGGAGGAGGCCGGCACCCCCAACCTCCTCGGCTGCCTCGCCCTCGGCTGCGTCCTGCGGGTCCTCGATTCCATCGGCAGGGAGGGCCTGGCCGAGCACGAGCGGACCCTCACCCGCCGCGCCCTCGCCCAGCTCCGCGAGATCGACGGCCTCACCATCTACGGCCCCGACGACCCTGAGCTGCGTCAGGACCGCCTCGGCGTCATCACCTTCAACGCCGACCGATTCGACCACGCCCAGCTCGCCGCCATCCTCGGCCACGAGTGGGGCATCGGCGTCCGCAACGGCTGCTTCTGCGCACAGCCCTACGTCCGCGAGCTCCTCGGCATCTCCGACGGGGAGATGCGCGAGATCGTCGCCAAGCTCAACCAGGGCGACCACACCACCGTCCCAGGCATGGTCCGCATCAGCTTCGCCCTCTACAACACCGCCGAGGAGGTGGACTACTTCCTCCACGCCCTCCGCACCGTCCTCGCCGAAGGCCCACGCGCCGACTACGTCATCGACCCCCAGCACCTCGACTACGTCCCCGACGCCTGCCCCGTCCACGTCGAGGACTATTCGCCCATCTAGGGAGTGGCGAGTGGCGAGGTTCGAGGGGCGAGTGGAGGACCCCGGCCCGCGGGCCCCCAGCCCGTGAGGGAGTCAGCGGGCTTCGGCGAATGCTCTCCTCTCTTCCACTTGCCACTCGACCCTCGACCCTCGACCCTCGAACCTCGTCACTCCTCCGCCTCCTCCCCGCGATGGTACGGCTCGAAGACGAGGTGGTAGAGGTCGCTGGGGTCGGTGACGGCCAGGCCCTCGAAGCGCGGGTCGTTCGGCACCAGCAGGAAGGGCCAGAACTGCGCTCCGCCCAGGCAGCCGTGGCTCGCCACCTGGTCGTCGAAGCACACGATCTGCCCGTCCGCGTAGCGGCCGAACAGAATCAGGTCGCCGGTATTCGGCCACGAGCCCATCCGCTCGAGTGCCCGCAGGCCGATCGGGCCGGGCTCATAGGGTGCCAGCGGGTCCTCCCCTTCGAGCACCGTCAACTTGCCGTCCGCCAGGCGCGCCGTCCCGCGGCGCGAGCGCAGCACCAGGCCCCCCGCCGCGGCGCGGCTCGCCACCAGACCCACCCCAGGATGCCCGACGAGGAACTCCAGCACGTCTGGGAACTCCCGCTGAACCGCCGCGTCGTCGAGCCGCTCGGGGAACTGCGAGAAGTACACCAGCGCCAGCGTCCCCGAGTAGGTCACCACCACGTCGTTCTCCGCGTCCACGTAGTACTTCTCGGGCAGATAGCTCTCCGGGTTCGTCGCCGCCCGGAGCATCCGCGCCAGCGCCCGCAGCACGCCGCGGACCGGGAAGCGCCGGCGCCGGGCGCGGCGCTGGAAATGCCGGGCGTAGAGGGCGCGGATCTTCACCGACGTCGGCCACCGCCCGCCGCCCTCGGCCCGGACCCGCCGCGTCTCCAGGTGGCGGTGGAGCGCCTCGCCGAGGGTGACGCCGAACTCCCCGAGGAACGACGTGCCCGGCGTCTGCCCGTGGTCGCTCAGCAGGATCAGGTCATAGTGGCGGCCCGGCATGCGGCGGATCATCCTCTCGATCTCCGCCACGCGGCCCAGGATCGCCCGCAGGTTGCTCAGCGCCGGGCGCGACCGCGGGCCATAGTGGTGCGCCAGCTCATCGTAGCTCGGATAGGTCGTGAAGATGTAGGGCACCCCGGCATACACGTCCGCCATCACCGCGATCGTCTGGAGCTCGCGCAGCGCCACGTTGCTCAGCGCCCGCACCACGGGGAACCAGCCTTCGGTCACCGCGTGGCGCCCCTCGCCCCGCGACAGGTAGCGGTCGTACAGCTCCAGCAGGATCTCCCACCCCGACGCCAGCAGCGTCATCACCAGCCGCATGGGGTGGGAAAGAAGCAGGAGCAGGAACCGCAGGCCCCCAACCTCCTCGAAGAACGACCGGGGCACCGACGAGTTCGCCGTCAGCACCGCGCGGTCCGCATCCCCGTCCACAAGGTTCGCGTAGCTCGACCCGCCGCGCAGCACCCCCTTGCGGTCGCCCAGCGAGGCCCGCAGGTACTCCACGCTGTGGGGCCGGTTGCAGTTGACCACCCGCCGATCCCCACGCTCGTACCACCGGAAGGCCGGGATGTTGCGGTTCTCGCCGTAGAAGATGCCCACCTGCGCGTACGACGTCGCGCTCGGCAGCCCCGCGGGGTAGGGAGCGAGACGGAAGCGGCGGTTCCACACCCACCGCGCCAGGCGGGGCGCATAGCCGTTCTCGATGGCGTAGAGCAGGTCGTCGTAGGCCAGCCCGTCGATCTGGATGCCCACGAAACCCTTCCGCTCCATCGGCGCACGGTGACGCCACAGCCGCAGCGGAAGGAACTTCAGGAAGTAGTAAAGCTCGAAAAGCCGCATGGCGGGCTACCGCCCTTGTAGAGTGCCGATTGCCAGTTGCCGATTGCCGATTGAGGAAGAGCCCTCTCCGAGGGCGCAATCGCCAATCGCAAATCCCCAATCGCAAATCATCTCTTCCCCTGCTTCTCACTGGCGAGCATCTGCGCGGCGCCCCAGAGCGCCGCGAGGTTGTGCTGCACCGCGTCGATGCGGATCGTCGGGCTCGCGTAGCTCTCGTAGAAGCCGCCGCGGGCACGGGACGGACTCGGCAGCAGATAGCTGTTCACGGCGTCGTACTGGTGGCGGAGCTGGAAGCGCAGGGACAGCTCGACGGCCGTCCGGTAGCGCTCCGTGGCGACGCCCATCCTGCGCGCCAGCCGCCAGGCGGCGAGCAGACCCTCGCAGCGCGCCGCCGCGGGGCTGACCCGCGGCGCCTCGATGACCGCACGCGGCGCCCCCACGTGGTCCGGCCAGGCGCTCCCGCCAGGCTGCACCTGCTCGTCCAGCGCGATGCGGGCCAGGAAGAAGCAGTAGTCGGCGTGGCGGCGGCGCGCGGCGCCCAGCGCGTGCAGCTCGTCGAGCGCCATCATCGTCCAGGCGTCCGGCTGGACCGCCCGAAGCTCCCGCTCGGCGAACCAGGCGTCGCGGCCCGTCACCGCGAAGTCCGCGCCCTTCACCGCCGCCGCCCGCCAGCCCTCCTTCGGCCACGCCGCCGCCAGGCGCACCAGCGCCAGCAGCGCCTCACCAGGGGCGAACAGCTCGATCCCGCCCTCGGGCCAGTAGCCCCGGTGCCCCTCCGGGTCGTACTCGACCTCGAAGAAGCCGTCCTCCCGCTGCATGAAGAGCAGGAACCGCGCGAGGCGCAGCAGGTGAGCGTCGAGCTGCTCCGTCGCCGCCGCGTCGCGGTAG
>CAZDNN010000565.1:0-4326 GCA_964506385.1 uncultured Planctomycetota bacterium | reverse complement strand
AGAGGAAGAGCCGGACCCGCGCAGCGATCGCCTTGTCGGTCTCTGCGGCCTTTCGCATGGCCTTCATGGAGAGGCCGCTCTGCGACTCGTTGCGGAACACCGTCTTGCCATCTGACCACGGGTTGAAGATGTAGCCGAGCCTGTGGGTCTGGAGACAGCGCATCGGGTAGTTCTTGCGGCCCGCCGTCTGGTCGAACACCGTGTAGACGAAGCCTCGGCCCTCCTGCTTCCCGCCGAGCAGCAGCGGCAGGAACGAGCGGCCGTCCATCCCCTGCGGCGGCGCGACGCCCGTGGCATCGAGAATCGTCGGCATGAAGTCGATGCCCGAGATGAAGTGCTCGCGGTCCACCGTCCCCGGCTTGACCTTCCCCGGCCAGCGGACGATCCAGGGCGTCCGCGTGTTGTTCAGATAGCAGTTTGTCTTGGCGAAGGGGAAGGCCATGCCGTGGTCGCTGAGGAACATGACGAGCGTGTTGTCGGCGAGGCCGGTCTCCTCGAGGGCGCGAAGCACCGCGCCGGCCGTCTCGTCGGAGCGGTGGGCGGAGCCGAAGTACTGGGCGACCTCCTTGCGCACGTCCGGGATGTCGGGCAGGAAGCCCGGGACCTCGATCTCCTCGGGCTTGTAGACCCGGCTGGCCTTGGGTAGCGGCTTGCCGTTCTGGATGCGGCGGCGGAACTTGCCTCGCTCCTGCTGGCTGCCGACGAAGGGGCGGTGCGGGTCGTGGGAGTTGGCCATCAGGAAGAAGGGCTTGCCCGCGGCCTTCGCCTTCTCGATGAACGCCTTGGCGTGCTGGTAGTAGAGCTGGGGCGAACGCCCCGCGTCGAGCTCGTTCGCGCCCACCACCGTGTCCCAGCAGAACTTCCGCTGCGGCGCCAGGTGCGGGACCTTGCCCAGGATGCCCTGCATGTAGCCTGCCCTGTCGAGCTGCTCCTGGAGGGTCGGCACGTCCGGGCGGATGGGGTGGAAGCCGACGGCGCCGCACCGCCACGTGTAGCGCCCGGTCATGAGCACCTCGCGGCACGGCATGCACACGGCGACGGTCACATGGGCGTGGGCGAAGCGCATGCCCTGGGAAGCCAGCTTGTCGAGATTGGGCGAGATGCCGGGGATCTTGCAGCCCGTGACGCCCAGGGAGTCCCAGTTCATGTCGTCGGCGGTGATCAGCAGGACGTTGGGCCGCTCGGGCGCGCCCAGACCCAGGGGCGCGCGACTGAGCGCACAGGCTGCCACGCCACCCACCACTCTCCGCAGGAACGCGCGTCGGTCCATGGCAGGGCTCCCCCATCCGCGAGGCAAGTTCCAGGAGCCTCATTATACGGCTGGTGGCCCATCGCGCTAGGGCTGAATGGGCGCCGGCGCCGGATCGGCCGGATGCTCGGCCGCCTCGCGGGTTGATCGCGCACGTCGGTTGAGTGTGGCACCCAAGGGGGCGGGGTGTAGCGTCAGATGACTCTGCGTCGTGGCAGCTTCGCGCGCGGCGCGGGGTTGAAGGCACGGCGGGCGTCGAGGCTCGGCTGCGGGCAGCCGATGGCTTCGAGGAAGGCGAGGTGGTCGGCGTGGAGCTTTCGGGCGACGTCGGGGCTCTTCTTGAGGATGTCGCGCTCCTCTTTGGGGTCGGCGTCGAGGTCGTAGAGCCCCGATGGCCATTCGTCGCCGCCGTAGACGTACAGGTGGTCCTTCGTGCGATAGCAGGTGGGGCAGCGGACCTGGGTGTCGGTGATGTAGGTGCAGGAGGTGATGGCGGCGTCGCGGAGCTTGCGTCTCTCGCCGCGCAGGAGCGGCAGTAGCGACTGCCCCTGCACGCGGTCGGGGACCGGGGCGCCCAGCAGCTCGAGGATGGTGGGCGTGAGGTCGGGCGGTTGGCAGAAGGCGGCGAGCTTCTGGCCCTTGGTGAGGCCGGGGATGCGGAGGAGCAGGGGCGGATGGGCGATGGTGTCGTAGAGGGGCCAGCGGCCGACGATGGCGCCGTCGCGTGCGAGCCGCACCTTGCCGATGAGCCCGTGCTCGCCGTGGTAGAAGCCGTGGTCGCTGGTGAAGATCACGGCGGTGTCGTCGGCGAGGCCCATGCGGTCTATGCCGTCGAGCAGGTGGCCGAGCCAGCGGTCCACCATGGTAAGCTCGCCTGCGTACATGCAGCGCATGTGCTCGATCTCGCGCTGGGTGGCGTAGCCGGCGGGCTCGTAGGCCGGCTCCATGAGCTCGTCGCCGGTGTAGCCGGGGTCGTAGCGCTCGGTGTAGTAGCGGGGCTGATCCCACGGCTCGTGGGGGTCGAAGGTATCGACCCAGAGGAAGAAGGGCTTGTCCGAGCCGACCTGGTCCTCGAGCCATCGGTGTGCGGCGAGCATGGTGCGGGGCGCGCGGCGGTCGGCCTCACCGTCCCAGCCCATAGCGTTCCGAACGACGTTCTGGATCCGCTTCATCGGGATGCGGAGCTTGCGGGCAGCGGCGGGCAGCTTGACCTTCTCGGGCACCCGGTCGATCTTCGAGGCGCGGGCGCTGATGACCTGCTCGTGGTCGAAGCCCTGGCGGTACTGGGGGCTGTTGGACGTGTCGCCGATGAAGGCCGTCCTGACGCCGTGCGCCTCGAGCATCTCGGGCAGGACGAGCTCGCCCTCGGGCCGCGGCTGGCTCCAGTTGGCGTAGGTGAAGGTGAACCGCCCGGAGAAGACGTCCTTGCGCATCGGGCCGGTGGGGAAGCTGGCGGTGAAGAAGTTGGCCATCAGGGCTGACTGGCGCGCGAGGGCATCGATGTGGGGCGTGCGGACCCAGGTGTTGCCATAGCACCCGCAGTAGCCGGCTCGGACCGTGTCGGCGATGATGAGGACGACGTTCATCGGGCGCGTTCCTTTCGGCTTATGTGGCTCGGCGGCATGCGCGATGGCGGCGCCTGCCGCGAGGCCTGCGCTGAGGCGGAGGAAGTCTCGTCGGCTGGCGGGCATCAGGCGCACCCCCCGGCGGCGTAGGTGGCCCAGTGCTTGATGAGGAAGCGGCGGACGGCGTGGAGGCCACGATAGACTTCGGTCATGTTCGCGTCGGTCATCGCAGGCTCGCGTGCGTTCTCCCCGTTGCCTCCACGGATGCGGCGCTCTGGCACGCCTGGAGCAGGATGCGGCGGGTCGCGACCTCTGGGTAGCCGTTGGCGAGCTTCCTCAGCCGAGGGAGCGTGGCGCGGTCGCGGAGCATCAGCAGGCCCTGGGCTGCGGCGTGGCGTACGTCCATGGCGTTGTCGAGGTTGGCTGCGGCGTCGAGCAGGGCGGGCGCCGCCTTCGCGTCGCCGATGCGGCCGAGACCGTAGGCGGCCGCGGCCCGGTGGAAGGGGGTCATGGCCTTGTAGATGAACACGTTGGGCGGCAGCTCGGCGCCGAGGCTGATCTCGGAGGGGTCCTTCTCCAGGCACGCGACGAGGGCGGGGATGGAACCCCGGTCGCGCACCTTCCCGAGGGCGCGCGCGAGGAAGAAGCAGGTCCACGAGCGGTTCCGCGAGGGCCTGGCCGCCCGGAAGCGAGTGAGGGCGGCGGCCAGGCGCGCGGCGTGACGGGCGTCGAGGATGACGACCGACGCGATCTGCGCCGCGCGCGGCTCGGGCGCGAGCGGCTTGCAGGACGAGGCCGGCGGCGAGGGCACGACGCCGGCCTTGAGCGCCTCGTCGGGCTTGGCGTCCTTGTCGCCGAGGACGGCGAGGCAGGTGTCCAGGACCGCGTCGGTGAGGCCGGCGCGATGGACGACGCGGGAGACGAGCGTCTCGTAGGCATCCTCCTCGAGCAGCAGGCCGCGGTCCGTGTCGAGGGGCACAGAGCGGAGGACGTGCGGCACGAGGGCGGCCGGGACGCGCGCATTCATGGCGTCGAGGGCCTCGAGGATGCGGAAGTGGACGACCGAGGAGTGGCAGCCCATGAGCCACGAGTGGTCGCCGACCCAGAAGGTGTACTGCCAGAAGTTCAGGAGCTTGGGCACGGCGTCGAGGAGCGCCTTCTGGGCCTCGGGTGCGGCGATCCAGCCGAGGGCCTCGGCGGCGGTGGCGGCGAGGTAGACGGGCTTCTGGGTCCATCCGAGCTCGTGGAGCTTCCCCGGGTTCTTGGGCTGCTTGCGGATGTTGGCGCCGAGGATCTGAGCGAGCAGGGGGACGGCCCGCTGGTCTCCGCCTGAGTTTCCCGACCCCTTCGTGGAGGGCTCGTGGGAGGACGCAAAGGGGCCCGATAGACAGGCATGTGAAAGGGTGCTTGAGCGCCGCGACGATTACACCGAAGCGCTGGAGCGGATACTGGCCGCTCCCAACGTGCGCTCCAAGGAGTGGATCATCCGCCAGTACGACCACGAAGTGCAGG
>CAZDNN010000564.1:0-4338 GCA_964506385.1 uncultured Planctomycetota bacterium | reverse complement strand
GTCATCAAAGAGTTGGACCGACTCCTCATCGCATGAAAAACTCAGTCAACTTGAGAAGAAAGGAACCCCGAGGCCCGGGGCTACACTCAACCCTGGCGGGGTGCTTGACAAGCGCACGGCCGGGCATCACAATGGCGCGCGTTCGCGTGAATCCGGGGGAAAGGAGCGGCGGCAATGGTGCAATTGAGACGACTGACTCGTCGTGGCTTCCTGGCGGGCGCGGCGGCGCTGGCGGCGCCCTACTTCGTGCCGCGGAATGCCTTCGGGGCGAACGACCAGATCACGGCGGGGATCATCGGCCTCGGCGGCCCCGCGGGGAGCGGGGGCGCCGGCACGCGCCTGCTCGCCGAGTGCGACGTCCGCGACGACAAGTTCCGCAGCCGCGGGCATCTCGGGAGCAAAGAGGTCAAGCAGTACAAGGACTTCCGGGAGCTGCTGGCCCGCGACGACATCGACGCGGTGTTCATCGGCACGCCCGACCACTGGCACGCGCTGGCGGCGATCGCGGCGGCGAAGGCGGGGAAAGACATCTACTGCGAGAAGCCGATGACGCTGACGGTCCGCGAGGCCCGCGCGATGGTGAACGCGGTGCGCCGCTACGACCGCGTGTTCCAGACGGGGAGCCAGCAACGCAGCGTCTATAACGGCAAGTTCCGCTTCGCCTGTGAGATGGTGCGCAGCGGGCGGATCGGCGAGGTCAAGCAGATCCACGTGAACGTCGGCGGGCCGTCTGGCGAGTGCTACCTGCCGCCGGTGCCGGTGCCGAAGGGGATCGACTGGGACATGTGGCTCGGTCCGGCGCCCTGGCGGCCGTTCCACCCGCGGATCGGGCTGAGCGGGAGCTGGCGCGCCTACCGCGACTACTCGGGCGGCGGGATGACCGACTGGGGCCACCACCACTTCGACATCGTGCAATGGGCGCTCGACAAGGACGACAGTGGCCCCCTCGAGATCATACCGCCCGACGGCAAGGACGTGAAGCGGCTGACCTACATCTACGAGGGCGGGGTCGAGGTCTACCACGGTGGGGCGCAGGGCGCGCAGATCGAGTTCAAGGGCACCGAGGGCCGCATCATGGTGGACCGCGGCACCCTGAAGACCGATCCGCCCTACATCATGGCCGACCCCGTCGGTCCGGGCGAGGTCCGCCTGTTCCGCAGCCGGGGGCACAAAGAGAACTGGGTGGACTGCATTCGCACGCGCGAGCGGCCGATCTGCGATGTCGAGATCGGCTGCCGCTCGGTCACGGTCTGCCACTTGGGGAACATCGCCTACTGGATCAAGCGCCCCCTGAAGTGGGATCCCGTCAAGGAAGAGTTCATCGGCGACCCCGAGGCCAACCGCTGGCTCGACCGCCCGAAGCGACCCCCCTGGCACATCTGACGCCCGCTCGGGGAAGGTTGGCTTCCCGTGCCCCATCCGCGCGTCAGACGCGCGGCTTGAACAGGCGGCGTCCGAAGACGCGCTCCCACTCCGTCCAGTTGTCGCCGGGGCTCTGGTCTCTGAGCAGGGCCTGCTCGAAGGCGACGAGCTTGGCGTCGAGGTTGTCGAGGTAGTGGAGGGCGAGGGCCTCGGCCGTGGCGGGGAGGACGGGCGAGCCGAACTCGTGCTGGCCATGGTGGCTCAGGATGAGGTGGCGGAGCTGGTCGAGCAGGTCGGCCGGGAATTCCTCGAGGCCCCGCACCCGCTCCTCGATCATCAGCACGCCAAGCGGCAGATGGCCCACGAGGCCGCCTGCGTCCGTGTAGCGGAGGCCCCGCGAGACGTCGAAGCTGGGGATCTTCCCGATGTCGTGCAGGATCGCGCCCGTCACGAGCAGGTCGCGGTTCAGGTTCGGATAGCGGTCCGCCGCGAGCAGGGCCAGCTCGGTCACGTCGAGGCTATGCTCGAGGAGGCCGCCGAGCCAGGCGTGGTGGATGGACAGCCCGCCCGGCGCCCGTGAGAAGGCGGCCACGAACTCCCCGTCGCCGAGGAACGCCTCCAGCAGCGCCCGCAGATGGGGATGGGCCACGCCGCCGGCGACCTCGCGGAGACGGGCGATCATCGCCCCGCGGTCCTTCTTCGTCGCCGGGAGGAACTCGGCGAGGTCCACGTCCGTCGGCCCCAGGCGCCGCAGGTCGGTCGCGACGAGTTGGAGCCTGCCGCGGTAGGTCTCGCCGCGGGCCTTGACCAGGATGAAGTCGCCGTCGTCGAACGACTCGTAGAGCTCGGGCGTCGCGTCCCACATCTTCGCGGGCACCACGCCGGTGCGGTCCATCAGCTCGAGGTCGAGGAAGAACGCGCCGTTGCGTTGAGTCCTGAGTTGCTTTGCCTGCACGAGGAAGGCCTGCTGGACCGTGTCGCCGGCCTGGATCTCGTTGACGAACTTGCGCGGCATCGTGTCCCTCCTTTGGTCTGCGATCACCCGATTATACGATCGTGAGCCGCGTCCGCAACAGCGTAGGCGACCGTGCGTTGCATGGCCGGCGGACGCATGGTAGTATCCGCCGGCTCGCGAGAGACCCATTCGCCACAGGAGGATTGCTCATGAAGAGCGTGCTGATTGCGCCGCACAAGTACGTGCAGGGGCCGAATGTCCTGGCCGAGGCGGGGGCCTACCTGGCCATGCTCGGCAGGAAGCCGATGGTGCTGTGGGACTCGACGGTGAAGGGCATCGTGGGCGAGACGGTGCTGGGGAGCATCGAGGCGGCGGGGCTGGAGGCCGTGGACGTGGGCTTCGAGGGCGAATGCACGAGGGCCGAGGCCGCGCGGGTGGCCCAGACCATCCGCGACGAGGGCGCCGACGTGTCGGTCGGGGTCGGCGGCGGCAAGTGCCTCGACACGGCGAAGGCGGCATAGGTCGAGACCGGCGTGCGGCTGATGACGTGCCCGACCATCGCCTCGAACGACTCGCCGACGAGCGCCGCCACCGTCTGGTATGACGACGACCACTTCTTCCTGGGCTTCGACTGCTGGCCCTTCAACCCGGACATCGTGATGGTGGATACCCGCGTCATCGCCGGCGCGCCCGTCCGCGCGCTCGTCGCCGGGATGGGCGACGCGCTCAGCACCTGGGTCGAAACCGAGTCGGCGCTGAGGACGTGGCCGCAGAACCTCGGGGGCGGCGTGCCCACCCGCGCGGCCATCGCCATCGCACGGCTGTGCTTCGACACCCTCATGGAACACGGGCTCGAGGCGAAGCGCGCCGTCGAGCTCGGCGTCGTCACCCCGGCGGTCGAGCGGATCGTCGAGGCCAACGTCCTGCTCAGCGGTCTCGGCTTCGAGAGCGGCGGCCTCGCCACCGCCCACATGATCGGGAACCTGCTGACCGGCTTCCCCGAGTGCAACGCCTACTACCACGGCGAGAAGGTGGCCTTCGGCGTCGCCAGCCAGCTCTGCCTCGACCCCGATGTGTCGGTCGAAGACACCTACGCCATCATCGACTGGTGCATCGCCGTCGGCCTGCCGGTGACCTTCGCCGACCTGGATCTCGAGGGGGTGGAGCGGGATCGGCTGGCGACGATCGGCGACGCCTGCGCCGGCGAGGGCTCGCTGTGCGCCAATCACGCCTTCGAGGTCACCTCCGAGAGCGTGGTGGATGCCATGATCGCCGCCGACGCCCTCGGCGAAGAGCGCAAAGCGATCGCCGAGCTGCTCTAACCGGCCGGCCGAGAGCACGATCGCAGACCATGGGAGGGCGAGGCTCCCGCCGAGCCGCCGGACAGGCTCCGGCTCGCGGCTCGGCGGGAGCCTCGCCCTCCCATCACAGCTTCGGGAACGCGGCGCGGAGGTCGAGGGTGTCGCCAGCTTCCTTCTGGAGGCGGCGGAGGGTGGCGAAGAGACGGCGGATGATGGGCTTGTGCTTCGGGTCGCCGGCGAGGTCCTTCATCTCCAGCGGGTCGTCCTTGAGGTTGTAGAGCAGGACCTTCTTGATCTTCGGGTAGAGCAGCAGCTTCCAGCCGTCGTCGGTCACCATCCTCTGGAGGCCGAGGTAGGCGCCGTAGACGGCGTCGTGCGACTGCTTGGCCTTCCCCGCTATCAATGGCATCAGGCTGCTGAACTGCACGTGCTCGGGCTTCGCTGCTCCGGCGAGCTCGAGGGTCGAGGGCATGATGTCCTGGAGATAGACGGGCGCATCGATCCGCCTGCCCTTGGGCACCCCCGGGCCGGTGACGATGAGGGGGACGCGGACGCTGTGGTCGTAGAGGTTCTGCTTGCCCATGAGCCCGTGATGGCCGACGGCGAGGCCGTGGTCGGCGGTGAAGAAGATGACGGTGTTGGCGGCCTTCCCGCTCCTGTCGAGGGCGTCGAGGATGCGGCCGATCTGGGCGTCCATGTGGGTGATGATCGCGTAGTATT
>CAZDNN010000563.1:0-4349 GCA_964506385.1 uncultured Planctomycetota bacterium | reverse complement strand
AGGCCTTGGCTTCCTCATATGGCCAGTTCGTCAGGCAGAGGCGGTGCCGGAGACCAGATGGCACAAGAGCCCGCAACGCCCCGCATGGGGGAGGGGGTGATTCAGTCGTGCTTTCGCGCGAAAGCGCGAATGGCCGGTTGCCCCATGTAGTGCCCAAGCGCAGTGCAGGGCGAGGCTTCGGCATTGTTGCAATCACGGTTGCCGTGTGGTAGAATGCCGGCGGACCGAGGGGCCCCGCCAGCGGCGAACAGGAAGGTCATGGCTGAGACGCGACTGCGCTTCACGGTGATCAGCCAGGTGCTCGGCGGCTCCCAATTCGAGTTCGCCGGAGACAGGCCGATCACCATCGGGCGCACCAAGGACAATACCCTCGCGCTCAACCATAAGAGCGTGTCCCGACGCCATGCCCGCATTGAGCCCAGCGGCGACGGGTGGCGTGTGGTGGACTGCGATAGCCACAACGGTGTCCGCGTGGGCGACGAGATCGTCGCCGAACACGACCTGAGGTCGGGCGACGAGGTGACCTTCGGCGAGGTCACACTGCGGTTCACCCCCGTCGATGAGGCCGAGGCGACCCCCTCCGACGCGCTGCCCGCGACGATCGGCGACCCGACTCAGACAGCCCTGCCGGCTCGCCCGCTGGCGCTCGGCGACGTGTTCCCCGAGGCGGCGCCGACGCAGCCGATCGAGGAGCCGTCCGAGGCCGGCCTCGGCGGCGCCCTGGCCTACAGCCTGACTCTCGTCGGCATCATTGTCGTCGGGCTGCTCGCTATCTGGTACGTGAGCCAGCCGACCCCGCGCGAGCCGGTGATAAACGTGCAGCTCAAGGCCGGCGACACGCTGCCTGTGAACGTCAGCCGCTACCGGCGCGACGCGCACGGGCGGCGCGCCCTCTTCGGGCTCGTCCGCATCACGGGCATCGGCCGGCCCCAGCACGAGCACGTCGCGTTCGCCAGGCGATCGAAGTTCCGCCACATCGTCATCGTGAAGGGCCTGGCGGTGGGCACGACGGACATCCCGCTCTACGGCCCGCCGTTGGGAACCCTCACCCTCCGTGTCCTCGTGCGCGACGTCAAGCCCGATCCGCCGTGGAAGGAGTGGCTCAACCAGCCGCTCCCCGTGAGGGTCGCCAGGGCGAAGGACCTCATCCAGCGGGCGACGAACGCCATGCCCAAGACCGGGGTCGTCACGGCGAACACGACGATGGCGATCCGCAACTTCGAGCTGGCGGTGGCCCTGATCGGCAGCGACCCGCGCTATCGGGGGGAGGCGAACCTCGCGGCGCAGAAGGCGACGGAGCTGAAGGAGAAGCGAGAGAAGTTCTTCGACACGGCCTCCCGCGACCTCGCCGTCCTCGAGGACCAGGGCGCCTGGGAGAAGGTGGACGCCAGGATGCAGGACCTCCTCCGCGTCTTCACCGACCCCGAGGAGGAGGAGTACCACGTGATCCGCGCCGAGTACGAGCGGCTGCTGGAGCGGATCGCCTACGAGCAACGCAAAGCCGAGGAGCGACGCTAGATGCGCCTAGTGGCCACCAGCGGCGACCAGATGCTCTCCTTCCCTCTCCGGCAGGGATCCACGCTCATCGGCCGCCACCCGAGCTGCCACGTGTGTATCCCCGCCAAGGGCCTCTCCCGCCGTCATTGCCAGATCTACGTGGACGGCACGACCGCCGTGCTCCGCGACCTCGGCAGCTCTAACGGCACCTTCGTCAACAGCCAGCGCGTCGAGCGGACCCAGCTCCAGGACGGCGATGTCATCTCACTCGGCGGCTTCCAGCTACGGTTCGACTCCGAGGGCGCCGTGCCCATCGCCAGCGCCTACGGCCAGGGCGCCGAGCCCACAGAGGAAGTGGTCGTCACCGCCGAGCCGACCGACGCCCCGCCCACCGAGCCGGCGGAGCCCTTCGTGGACCCCGCGGCGCCGCACCAGGGCTACGGCGAGCCGGTGGAAGCGGAGTTCGTGGACGCCAGGCCTGGCGAGCCCGTCGGCGAGGCGGGGGTCCCGCCGCCGACGGACTTCCCAGAGCAGCCCGAGGGCGATGAGACGCCGGTGGACAACGCCTTTGTGCCCGCGCCGTACACCGGCGGCGGGCAGTCCTTCGGCGTGGCCAACCAGCCGCAGCTCGTCGTTCGCGATGGCCGCTGGTTCCTCCGCGATCCCAAGACGGGCCGCGAGGTCGAGATCGCCCCGACAGGCGGCGCCGCCGCCGCGCAGCCCGAGGCCGCGCGGCGGCCCAACACCAAGCTCCTGCTCGCCGTCATTGGCGCGGCCGTCGCCGCCGTCCTCGTCTTCGCATTCTTCGTCTTCTCCGGTGACGGGAACGGTGGGAAAGGGGGCCACCCGTTCTCCATCAGGCTCTACAACCAGCTCGTCAGCGCCGGGCTCGAGGCCCTTCGGGAAGCGAAGAAGGCGAAGACCTTCGAGGACCGCAAGCCGCACTTCGAGGCGGCGCTCGCGAAGTTCGAGACCGCCAACGAGAAGCGGCCCGATATCTACACCGCCAACTACCTCGCCCAGTACGTCCGTTTCCGCATCGCCGCCGAAGGCGACATGAGCAAGTTCAACTGGCGTGAGGCCCGACGCGCCCTCGGCGACATCGAGAACGTCTTCTCCGCCAGCAAGGACGCCATCTCCTTCGCCAAGGAGGAGGTCGGCTGGATCGACGGCGAGCAGACCGCCCTAGGCATCGCAATGGCCGCCCTCGCCAAGCTCGGCCCCGACCCCTCCGACGAGAACTACAAGGACGTCTACAACGAGCTCGCAGCCGTCCCAGAGGGATACTGGGCCTACGACAACCTCGCCATGCCCAAGCGCCAGGAGATCCGCCGCACCCTCGGCGAGCGCCACATCGGACGCGCCCGCGCAGCTATGGCACGGCGAAACTGGGAGGACGCCATACGGTTCTTCCAGGACGCCGAGCCCTACACCGACGACCAGGCCGCCATCAAGAAGCAGATCGCCCTCTGCCAGCGCTACATGCGCGAGCGGGACCTCCTCGAAGAGGGCAAGCAGGCGGAACAGGACGAGAACTACGCCGCCGCCACGGCCGCTCTGAAGGGCATCCCCCCCGACAGCCCATACGCCGACGAGGCCAAGAGCCTGCTCGCGCGCATCGAGACCAAGACGACGCGCGCGGCGCGCGAGGCCGTCCTCAAGCAGGCCAAGACCCTCTATGACAACGGCGGCGGCGACGAGGCAACCAAGCTCATCAAGGAGCACGACCTCAAGGAGCTCGCCTACATCCCCGAGCGGGTCAAGCAAATCACCGAGCTCATAGCCGCGGGCCAGGCCGCCGAGAAAGCCAAGGAGTTCAAGAAAGCCCAGGCGCTCTACCAGCAGGCGACGGAGGTGGAGCGCGACGAGGCCAACGCCTACCACCACCGCGCCGCCGCCCTCAAGGCCGATCTCGAAGGGCGCTTCGCCCAGATCGCCGCGGACTTCGCTGCCGAGGGCTACACGTACATCAACACCGACCCCAAGAAGGCCCGACAGCTCTTCAACCTCGCACGCCAGTACGACCCCGAGCAGCCCCGCGCCATCCGAGGACTCGACCAGCTCCAGCGCCAGGCCAACTTCCTGAACGCCCAGGCAGAGCAGCTCATCAAGGACTCCGAGTACGCCAGAGCCCGCGAGAAGCTCCTCAGAGCCCTCGACTACGCCGACCGCGCCTCCGAGGTCTACAACCGCATCAAGCAGAAGCTCGAGAGCCTGCGCTGACGCCCCGCCCGCCAGATGCCAACCCCTTCAGCTCCGGAGACCCGCATGGCCCTGCTCCACTGTCACTTCTTCTCCGATGTCCTCGGCCTCTCGTGCTCGATGGACGTCATTCTGCCGCAGGCGACGGGCGGGCAGGTCGGGATGGAGGGGCGGGCGGCGCGCGGCCGCTTCCCCGTCCTCGCCTGGCTGCCGCTGGGGAAGTGATGGCGGCGGGCCTCTCCACTCGGTCGGATAGGACCAATAGGACCTAATGGTCTTCAACTACTCACGTGGACACGGCCCCCACGCGGGTCATCCTCAGCGAAGCGCAAGCGGAGCGATGGACGTGGGTCCCGCCTGAGACTTCGCTGAGGCGAGACGGCCCGTACGGGGCACTCGTCACAGGCCCGCTCCAAGGGGCGCCCCGTGGAGCCCTCCGCCGCCTTCGCTTCGCGTCACGGCGCTTGCACCCTTGGCAACTACCAGGGGCCGTGAATACAGCCCCCGATAGTGGGCCGGGCCGCAACAAGCGTGCCGCGAGCCGGCAGGGACTGAAAGGGGGGGCGTGCCCAGATAATCGGTTGAAGACCATTAGGAAACTATCTCAAAACTCCCAGGTGCTTGCCATCCGGGCTGCCAGCAGCGCGGAC
>CAZDNN010000562.1:0-4356 GCA_964506385.1 uncultured Planctomycetota bacterium | reverse complement strand
ACAATGCGATAGTCGAGCCGATCGACCTTGCTGCGGATCTTGCCGGCGGGCTGGTCGAAGTCTACGAGACGGACGCGCCAGTGGCAGGTGCGCGTGCCGTCGGCGTGCTCGTCTACGACGTAGTTGCCCGTCCAGCCGAGCGGCTTGGGCGGCGACTGCACTTGCTCGATGGCCTTGATGCGCTTCGCCGTGCGGAACGAGGCGTTGACGTAGGTCTCTTCCTGGTCGTAGCCGGCGCCGATCCAGTGGCGGTGGGCGTACGTGCCCGCGCCGCGGAGGACGTAGAGGTCCTTGTCCTTCCACTTCTTCCAGTCCTCGGGCACGCGCATGCGCACGGGCCACCATGCGGCGGGGGCGTGGACGCTGACGAGGTTGCCCTTGGCCTCGACCCGCGCGGGGGCCGATCGCGGCTTCGACGGGATGTGCATCCGGAAGGCGGGATCGCCGAAGAGGTTGCGGATGTAGAGGGAGTAGCGGTTGGGGCCGCTGGCGCGCTGGCCTGTCTCGAGGATGGTGACGACAGTGGAGTTGAGCGCCCGGCGATGGGCCTGGCCGATGGTGTCGCCGGCGAGGACGCCGTTCCAGAACTCCATGCGGAGCTGCTCCTGATAGGCGATGCCGGGCCGCGCGTTGCCGTGGAAGCCGACGGCGCCGTTGCGCAGCAGCCGCGAGATGACCGAGCGGAAGTCGGCCTGGTAGTCGAGCGCGGCGGTCAGGCAGCCGCCCGACTCAACGAGCGTGGGCGCGAGCAGCACGTCGGATTCCCAATCATAGGTCTGCCCCAGGTCGTGCCACCACGAGTGCGCCATGTGGGTGAGCGCGGCTACGCGGGTGAGGGGCGACTCCTGGTCGAAGCTCTTGGCGCGCTTGCCCTTCCTGCCCTCGGCCGGCTCGACGAGCCACTTCAGGTCGTCCCTGTCGTGGTGCGGGACGACGGTGAAGCCGACATTCTCGAAGAGTCTGGCGTACGTATTCTCCCAGCGGGCCTGGCCTGCGGAGCGACACCAGGAGGGGTCGAGCAGGCTGTTGCAGGTGATCACCCGGCTGGCGTAAAGGGTCGCGGCGCAGGCGTCTTCGGCAATGAGCCGGGCGACGCCGATCTCGGCGAACAGGTCCGCATCGGTGTTGGCGAGCGGCAGATCGGAGATGAGGTCCCGCTCGGCGCTGTCCTTGACGATGGCCTGGGGTACGGTGTCCGGATGTCCGACGATGCACAGGTGTTCGGGGGTTTTTCCCAGGGCCGTGTAGCAGGCCTTGAGATCTTGGACGATCTGCTCCGCGCAGGGGTAGGTCAAGCGGATGTCGGCCTTGCCCGCGCCCGTCTTCTTGCCCATGCTGATGACGCATCGCTTGCCGGCCAGCGTTACGACGTCACCGGTGCGGAACGGGCCTTCGCCAGTGTCGGCGACGCTGCCGTCACCGTCGAGATCGATGCGAGCCGTGAGGTACTTGTCGCCCTTGCCTGTGGTGACCACGAAGGCGAACGTGGATTGGCCTACGGTGATGGTGCCGCTCCGCGGCGGCTTCTTGCTCTTCGGCGTGCCCTTGGGCGGGTTGGTCTTGCACTCCTTGCCCTGGAAGGGCGTCTTCCAGAGGGTCTCGTAGGGGAGGGTGACCACGGCGCCCTGCCTGGCGGCCGCCAGGAGTGGCGCGGCGAGCGAGAGCTTCTTGACGACCGTGCTCGCGCGGTCCCGCGGATTGGTCACAGCGAGATAGGAGACGGGGATGCCCTGTTTCCGCAGCCAGGCGAGGGCGGCGCGCGCATCGGTGAGTCTCGTCGTCGCGAGGCCCGCCGGCTCGACGGCCTCGCCTACCACGATGGAGCGCTTTGCGCCGAGCTGCTCGATGACGCCCAATGCCGCCGCCGACAGGCCCTTGTCGCCCGCGAAGAGCAGGGGGGCCCGCAGCCTCGCCGCCAGGGCAGAGGCCGCGAGGCTAGCGACGTAGTCGCCATCGCGGCATACGACGACGCGGCTACAATGTGTCCAGAACCGGCTGGCCAGCGCACAAGCCGCCGCATCCGCAGAACCCGAGGCCAGTGAGACCCACCCCTCGCGCTCGGCCTGCTCGGGGCTGGCGTCCAGCGCATAGACCTTCCTGGGCTTGTACCTGTGCAGGTAGTCCCTGACTTCTCTGGGGACCTCGCCCTTTGTTCCGAGGGCGATGGCAGCCGGCTCCCCGTCGTTCGCCCTGGTCGCGGCCGGCACGGCGGCGAGGAACGCGAAGTCCTGCCAGGAAGGAGCGGTCGGCACGCGCACGAGCAGGAGGCATCGCTGGGTGGGCTGCCCGGCGGCAGACGTGGTGTGTCGCGGGAGCGCGCCACACCCGATGGAGAGGGCCAGGAGAGTGCCCAGCGTCACGGTCAGCGGGGCCTGCGTGCGCATGCGGACCGCCTCTCGGTCTGTGTCAGGCAAGTTTCTTGAGCAGCCGCTCGCGTGCCTTGGCGGGATCGGGGCCGCCGCGGAGGGCGTGGTCCTCGCAGGCTTTGTAGAGCTTGAGGAACTCGCGGTAGACCCGCACGGCGGCCTTGTCGGGACGGACGCGGGACTCGCGGATGGGGTCGGTGAAGCCACGCACGACCTCGGGCCAGGACCACTCGCAGTCGGAGGCCTTCATGTCGGCGTGGACGGCGCGGAGGGCGGCGCCGAGGGCCGCGGAGTTGCCGACCTCGAACTGATAGACGTCCGCGTTGTGCACGTCGGCCATGATCTGGAGGATCTCGCGGTTCGCCGACGCGCCGCCGGTGGCGTAGATCGTGCGGGTCTTGACGCCCATCCACCTCGAGTGGATCGCCATCGACGCCATCTGCGCCTCGACCACGGCCCGGACGTTCCCCTTGACATCATTCTCCCGGAGCCAGTAGCGATATACCTTCGGTTCGAGGACATTCGGCACGATCTCGGGGAAGACGTAGGGGAGCATCACCTTCCCGCCGTTCCCCGGCTTCGACCTGCGGAGCGCCTTCGAGAAGCCGTCCCACGACAGGCCGTAGGCGTCGCGGATCTCCTCCCGCGTCAGCGAGCCGTTGAGGAAGCAGATGAGGCTCATGTAGTCGCCTGTCGGCGAGCCGAACACGTGGCCTTCGCCCTCGGCGGAGACGTGGGGCTCGGGCATGAAGCCGAAGTACGTGTCGCTCGTGCCCAGGCTGATGCACACCTTGCCCGGCTCGATGAGACCGACGCCGATCAGGCTGTTGGGGTTGTCGCCAGACCACGCCACGACGCGGCACTTCGGCGAGAAGCCATACTTCTCGACGAAGTAGGGGCTGATCCGCCCGACGATGGCGTCGGAGCGTGCGAGCCTCGGCAGCTTCGCGCGGAGGCCTGGGGCCGTCGCCTTCAGCATGGCGGCGGACCATCGGCGCCTCGTGATGTCCATCAGATTCATGCCCGCGCCATCCCCGTGGTCGATCGGTGCGTGCTTGCCGGCGAGGACGGAGGCCATGAACGAGCTGACGAGATGGATCGTCGCCGTGTTGGCGTAGCGGCGCTTCTCGGTCTGGGCGAACTTGCGGATCTGGGGCCCCGTGAACCGCTCGAAGCAGGCCGAGCCCGTCAGCTCGGCGACCGCCGCCGCGCCGCCCAAGGCGGCCTCGATCTCGTCGCATTGAGGCCGCGTGCTCGAGTCCATCCAGATCGGCGACGTCGGCCGCGAGAGCGCCTTCTTGAGCTGCCGCGGCAGCGTGCTCCGCGGGCTGAGCGACCTCAGCACATCGCTGGCGTTCGCCTTCAGATAGACGCTCCCGTGCTGCTGTCCCGAGCCGGCAACGGCGAGGATCTCGCTGACGTCGATCCCCTTCTCTGGAAGCTCCTTGCACATGAGGTCGAGCGCGGCCAGCCACAGGAGCGGGTCGGAGTGTGCCACCTGCGGATCGTCATTCGGGAGAACGCCGTCCTCGCATCCGAACTCGGGGAGCCGCTCGTTGAAGTTGATCGTGTAGTCGAGCAGCACCTCGCGGGTCCAGAGGTCGATGACGACGGCGGAGAGGCTCTGCGTGGACGAGTCGAGGCCGAGGTACAGGGACATCGAGCTTCCTCCGGGGGAACAAGACGCGGACGCCATTGTCAACGGACCGCCATTCTACCTGCACGCTGGCGCGAGTCAACACCAGAGCGCGCGAAGAGTCTGGCCCCGGATCTGGGGGCCTCTCTTCGCTCCCTCTCGTCCTCGGGGTCGATGGTGTAGCGCCAGGGCCTTGGGGCCATCTACGCGCCTGACCCCCGACCCTTGGGCGTACGGGGTTGCCGCCTCGCGCCGAGTGTGCGGGATTGTCGGGAGTGGAACCGCAACTATTCAGCCGTCTGAAGTGCCGCCGAGCCGCCGCAGGCGATTGGCACGCTTCTTGACACGCCCGAG
>CAZDNN010000561.1:0-4361 GCA_964506385.1 uncultured Planctomycetota bacterium | reverse complement strand
CCGCGCCCTCGACGGCCACCCCATTGGCGACGGCCGCCCCGGCCCCCTCACCCACCGCCTCCGCGCCGCCTATCGCGCTCTCGCGCCCTGACCGCGCGCGGGAGGGGGCGAGGCCCCTGCCGAGCCGCCCCTGGCAGGACGCTCTCCCCCGTCTCGCGGCTCGGCAGGAGCCTCGCCCTCCCGTGTGCGCCAAACGGTGCCGCGCTACCGGATGCGGACGTCGCGACCGAAGATCACCAGGATCAGGACGACGTCGAGAAGAGCCTGCGCGGCGACGAAGACGTAGGCAGGCATGTCGGTGTAGAGGGATCCAGCCAGCAGCGCGCCCCAGACGGCCACCGCCAGCGCAATCCCCTTGAGGCCCAGCTCGCCGCGAGCGAGGAACACGAGGATCCAGAAGATCCAGAACGGCAGGCCCAGCATCCTGGCCTCCATCTCCGCGCACCGAGGCCGGTCCCATCTATAGGGTGTGCAGGCCGGCGACGTTGTTAGCAGGCCGCTCCGTCCGCCCTGCCCGCTGCGAGCTCGACGCGACCGGGGTGCCTGTGAACATCGGCGGCGTGACGGTCCGCCCCGGCGACCTCGTCGTCGCCGCCGGCAAGCCCCAGGACGACACGACGGCGGAGCTGGCGTAGCACGCCCTCGCCGCCCTCGCCGAGACGTTCGCGGAATGATCTTGACGCTGCGGGCGCGATGCGGTACAGTGCGGTAGAAACGAGGGAACAAGCCATGAGCATCAAAGAGGATATCCGCCCCGTCAGCGTGTTGAAACGCCGCGCCGCGGAGCTGCTCGCCCAGGTCGCCGAGACGCGGCGCCCCGTGGTCATCACCGAGAACGGTGAGCCGAAGGGGGTGCTCCAGGACATCGAGAGCTACGAGCAGACCCAGCGCGCCATCGGCCTGCTGAAGCTCCTCGCCCAGGGGGAAGAGGACGTGCGCGCAGGGAGGACGGTCCCGCAGGATGAGGTCTTCGGGCAGCTCAGGCGTCGGCTGAAGGCACGCGGGCGGAAGAATGGCTAGGAAGAGGACGGCATTCCGCGTCGAATGGGCGCAGACGGCCCGCGCCGACCTCGAGGCGATCGTCGATTACATCGCCGACGACAGCGTCCAGAATGCTCTGTCCATCCTCGACAAGCTCGAACAGACCGCCGCGAGCCTGGCAACCGTGCCGAAGCGGGGCAGAGTCGTGCCCGAGCTGGCCGCCGTCGGAGTCCACGGCTACCGCGAGCTACTCCCATCCCCCTGGCGGATCATCTACAGGATCTCGGAGAACACGGTCTACGTGTTGGCCGTGTTCGATGGCCGCAGGAACCTGGGAGATCTTCTCCTCGAGCGTTTCCTGCGCTGACCCCGTACCAGCGGCATGGCGTCGCCCCTGGCCGAACAGTGTCTCTACCGAGGCACGGCTGTACCCCGACAACGATAGACGAGCATGATCCCGTCCTCGCGGCTGTCGCCGGCGAGGAGGCAGACGTGGGCACCGGGGTCGAGCCAGCTACTGTCGCCGAGCGGCGGTGGAGGCGAGAGGCGCACGGTGCGGTCAGTGCGGATAGACGTTCGCCACATCGGCCAGGCACCAGCGCCCACGGCCGCGGAAAATGCAGCAACTGATATCCCAGTGCTTCCTCAGCAGCGCCGTAGCCCGCCTGGGCACCGGGATGGGGCCGATCGGCTCGCCCTCGATGAGGAACGACTCCAGCCAGAGCTTGCCGGGCTCGATCCTGGCGATGGTGTAGTGGTCGAAGTCGTAGTACGCCCCCTCCGGCGCGGTGTTGGGGTCGAAGGGCAGGTCGCCGAAAGCGTCGTCGAGGATGCGCGCCGCGCGCTCGGCGTCCGGCAGGTCCCGCGCCGCTTCGGCTCCCCGCTGCGCCGCACCCCGAGCCGCCGCCTCGCCCACGTAGCCCTTCTCGGCGAGCCACGCGGCGAGCTTCTTCGTCACGGTTCCTGCCGCACGCTTGAGGTCCGCGCCGGCCATCACCTTCCGCACCATGAAGTAGCCGAGGAACATCCCCACGCCCGGCAGGATGTGCTCGGGGCCGAAGATCTCGCAGAACTCCTTGTGCGCGTCCCCCCTGGCGTTGTAGTGTTCCTCAAAGAGCGCCCCCTCCTGCTGAGACAGGGTCTCGTGGCCGTACCCGTTGAGGTAGGACCCGAGCAGGCCGACCACGCTTCGATACTTGGCCAGCGTCCTGGGCTTGAGCCGCTTGGCCTGGTCGGCGAGGAAGTCGTCGAACACCTCGGCAATGGTGGGCGCGGAGGGACGGGTCGGTTCGTTGATCTCTGCGGCCATCCCAGCTCCTTCATCGTCGCAAGGGCTCACTCGTCGTCCTCACCGTCCCAGTCGGCGTACTGCGGCGGGCTCTCGCCCACGCGCTTCGTCACGCGCGGGTAGTCGCCTGGCGGGGCCTCGGCGTCGATGGCGGCCACGTTGATCTGATGGTACCAGTCGTCGCCGAAGTCGAACCAGTAGCCGAACGACTGCCCGACCTCCAGGCCCAGTGAGCCGATGGTCGTCTCGGTGGTCACGCCTGCATAGCCCTGGGACGCAAACGGGCCCTCGAGCGCGAAGGGCATGACGTACCGCTTGCCCCGCGGGTCGTGCATGCGCTTGCCGAACTGGAACTCGTACATGTGCTCCTCTTCGCGGTCGTGGGCCTCGAAGATGGCCTCATGCAGGTCGTGCAGCGTCTGATCGCCGCGGATCTGGATCGTCCGCGAGACCATCGGGTTTGCCTCCGCGAAGGCCTCGGTCACCGGGCCCCCGACGAGGAACACGTCGAGGGTATAGAGCTCGCCGCCGCCCGACCCTTTCCTTCCGCCGCTGCTCTTGCGCTTGCGCTTGGCCATGTGAGACATCCTCTCCTCTCGGCCTACTCAATGAGCTCCCCCGTGAAGCGGTCGCGGCCGGCCCAATAGGGGCAGTAGGGGCACGCCTCGCCCTTGGGGTAGTCGATCCCCTCCTCGTGCGGGCAGCCGAGCAGGCCGTCGGTCATGGCCACCGACTTCACCCCGTGCTGACGGAAGAACGCAACGATCTCCCGCGCGATCTCGGGATCGCTCCGCACGTCGGCGTCCTCCGAGAACCACCGCCTGAGCGCCGTGGGCTCCCCGCCTTCCTCGAGGACGACCGCCGCCGCGACCTTCGTCGCGACATCCGCCGTCGGCCCGTAGAACGCGACGGTCCCCACGGGAAACCCGCGGAACCCCTTCTTCGCCTTCCGACGCAATGGGGACAGAGGCCGCCTGTTGCGTTCCATGACCGCACTCCCTACCCAGCAATGGAGAACTCGCGCTGTGGCTACTTGTAGCCGGTTCCCCACTCCCCGTCAAGAGGGAGTCGGCCTGGCGGCCATCACTTGGCGGACAGAAGGTCGATGGCATCGAGGCCGAAGCGCCAGCCCGCCGAAGCGGCGTCCCGCCCTGCCGCCGTGAAGCGGAGCCGGTGCGGGCCAGCGGCCAGAGCGTGCGTGCCGAGTTCCAGCGAGCCCGACGGGCAGACGCGCCCGCTGTAGAGGTCGAAGACGCCTCCCGCCGGGCTCCCGTCGAGCGCGGCTTGCACCTGGCCGAAGTCGGGCGCCGCGGTGGCCAGGACGCGGAGGCGGTAGCGGCCGGCCTTGCGGACCTCAAAGCCCAGCTCGACAAACCCGCCCCTGCCGGCCCTACAGAAGAGCTGCTTGCCCTGGCTCCACATCGGGCCGCCCCACATCCCCATGTCCTGCCGGCTCGTCTCGCAGCGCTCCCTCGCCAGGACGGCCAGCGACTCCGCCTCGAAGCGCTCGGCCGGCACCTCGGAGCCGGGCGGGCCGAGCCGCAGCCACACGATGTCGTTGGCGTAGGCCCGCGCGTAGGCGTACGACAGGACGCCGCAGCCGCCGTCGCCCCGCGACGGCGCTCGCCGCCGCCACCAGCCCGAGCCATCCCAGTACGCTGTGGTCCACGATGCGCTCCACAGGAACCGAGTTCAGTCTAGCAGCCCGTGGCAGAAGTCCGTTCGGACTGCGTGCGGGTCTTCGGGCCGATCTCCGCGTTGCGAGATCTCGACGAATCCACCGATTCGCCTGCGATCTCGCGCCTTGACCTCGGCCCGAATCCCTCGCACTCGTCTGCGAAGGACTTCTGCCACGGACTGCTAGGCCCTCCGCGTGTCGCGGTCAACAGGGAAGCATGCCTCGGGAAGGGACGCTACGTGAGCAGAAGCCAGAAGCCGGCCTGCTCGAAGTGGTGATCCGTGGCGACGGCGTCGGTCAGGTCGCGTTCGCGCATGACCGCGAAGGAAATGCAGTCGGTGAGCGACCAAGACTTAACGAGTCCCTGGGAAGCGGGCACGATCTCCGTCGCGGGGTCGTCGCGCAGGGAACGGA
>CAZDNN010000560.1:0-4372 GCA_964506385.1 uncultured Planctomycetota bacterium | reverse complement strand
TCATGTTCTATCTCTCTTTTTCTTTGCGTATATCAGCCAGCTCTCGGAACAGCTCTTCGCCCTCGCGGCAGCGCTCGCCGATGCCGCAGAAGAGGCTCACCCCCTCGTGCTGGCCGACCGTGTTGTGGATCATCTCGCCGATGAGCACCGTCTTGCCCACCCCCGCGCCGCCGAAGAGCCCGGCCTTCCCGCCACGCTCGAGCGGCGCCAGGATGTCGATGGCCTTGATGCCCGTGGTGAACACCTCGCTCTTGGGCATCTGGCGGATCAGCGCCACCGGCCGGCCGTGGATCGACCGGTGCTCCTCGATGTCCACCGCGCCAGCCCTGTCGATGGGCTCGCCGAAGACGTTGAACATCCGCCCCAGCAGCCCCCGCCCCACGGGCACCTGGAGGGGGTGGCCCGTGTCCACGACCGTCGAGCCCCGGGCCAGGCCCTGGGTCGGCGTGAGGGCCACGCCGCGGGCCACCTCGTGGTTGAGATGCGCCACGACCTCGACCACGATCGCACCGTCCTCGCCCGCGCGCAGCTCCGAGTGCATGCCCGGCAGATGGCGCTCGAACCGCGCGTCCACCACGCTGCCGCGCACGGAGACCACGGCGCCCTGATTCTCTGGCCCATTGCCCTCGGGAGAGCTCATGCAGCGGAATCCTGTCGCTACGGGGATAGCCGCCCCACTATACGGTTCCCGCCCCGGATCGTCAAGCGCCGAGGCCGAGGAGGGAGCCGAGCTGGTAGGCGATGAGGGTGAGGACGTAGGCGAGCGCGGTCAGGCCGCCGAGCTGGAAGAGGGCCCAGCCCCAGCGCCCGCTCTCGCGCCAGGTGACGGCAATGGTCGCGACGCACGGCATGGAGACGAGGCAGAAGAGCATGATGCAGAAGCCGACGAGGGGGCTGTAGTCGGCCCGCAGCCGCTCGCTGAGGGCCTCGCCGTGCTCCTCTCCGCTGCCGACGGCATAGACGATGCCCATCTGAGCGACGAAGACCTCCTTGGCTGCGAAGGCGCCGATGAGCGCCGTGCCGATCTTCCAGTCGAAGCCGAGTGGCCTGATCGCCGGCTCGATGGCCTTGCCGATGCGCCCGGCCACGGAGTGGGCCAGCGCCCGGGCCGCCTCCTCGTGGGCGACGGCCTCCGTCTCGTCCTCGTGGGCCGCGCGGGCCTCGTCGAGGAAGCGAACGGCGGCGGCAAAGGCTGTGGGATCGCTGGCCTGGAGCTTCCCGAGCCGCGCATCGCGGCCGTGGGCAAGCACGAGCTTCGCGGCGGGGTCGGGCGTGGGGCCGAGCTTCTCGAGCGCTTCCGCGTGCTCCGTGCGGACCGCAGCGACGGCGTCTATCATACCCAGAACCGCCGCGATCCGCGGCTCCTGCCGCAGCCGGGCCATCCGCTCGTCATGGCGCTTCTTCGCTTCCCTGTAGCCCGCCTCGTAGGGGTAGTGGTGGGAGGCGGCGGCAGCCAACTCCAGTTCTGCCTCGGCGAGCTCACCGAAGGCGTCGGCCAGGCCGGCGTTGCCGAGGGTCACGGCAAGCTGTCGCACGCCCTCGACGTAGGCCCCATCCGCCGCCTCGCGCCGCGCTTCCAGCTCGTGGTCGCGGGCGACCCGCCGCGGATAGGTGGTCAGCACCCAGAGGACGACCGAGAAGGCGAGGATGACGGTGCCCGCCTTCTTGATGTACTGCCACGCCCGCTCCCACATGTGGATGAGGAGGCCGCGGAGGGTCGGCACGCGGTAGGGCGGCAGCTCCATCACCAGCGGTGTCGTCTCGCCCCGCAGCACGGTGGCCCGCAGCACCTTCGCCCCGACGACGGCCAGCGCCACGCCGATCAGGTAGATGGTGAAGAACATGACGGGCTGGAGCCGGAGGGTGACGATCCCGAGGTCGGCCAGGACGCGGTTGCTGAAGAAGGCGCCGATGATCATCGAGTAGATGACCAGCCGCGCCGAGCAGCTCATGAGCGGCACCACGAGCATCGTCGTCAGGCGGTCCCGCCGCGTGTCGAGCGTCCGGGTGGCCATGATCGCGGGCACCGAGCAGCCGAAGCCGAGAAGCATCGGGATGAAGCTCTTGCCGTGTAGCCCGATGTGGTGCATCACGCGGTCCATGATGAATGCGGCGCGGGCCATGTAGCCCGTGTCCTCGAGCACGGAGATGGCGAAGAAGAGAAGCATTATGTAAGGCACGAAGGTCAGCACGCCGCCGACCCCGCCGATGATCCCGTCCACCAGCAGGCCGCGGATCACGCTGTCCGCGCTCTTCGGCCAGAGCTGCGCCACCGACCCGCCGAGCCAGCCGAAGAACGACCCGATCCACCCCGTCGGCAGCTCGCCCACCGAGAAGGTGAACTGGAAGACGAGGTAGGTGAGGGCCAGGAAAACGGGGAGGCCCAGGACGCGGTGCATGACGACGGCGTCGATGCGGTCGGAGGTCGAGTGGCGCGCCTCGACGGTATGGGTCACGGCCTCCTGGCAGGCTCCGGAGATGAAGCCGTAGCGGCGGTCCGCGATGGCCAGCTCGGGCCGCTCGCCGAAGATGGCCTCGAGGTGGCGCCGCGAGGCGGCCGCCGCGTCGAGCAGGCGCTCCGGCTCCCCGGCGGCTCGGGTCACGACGTCGCGGATGACCGAGTCATCCTCGAGGAGCTTGAGGGCCAGCCAGCGCGGGTGATACCGCCTGACAAGCTCGGATTCGGCGGCCAGCAGGTGGACCAGCTTGTCGATCTCCTCGTCGATCTCGCGGCCGTAGGACACCTCGACGGCGGGAGGCGCGGCCCCGCTGTCCGCGGCGGCCACGATCGCGTCGAGCAACTCGGGGATGCCGCGGCCCTTGTGCCCGACGGTCGGGACGACCCGCACCCCGAGCAGCGCCCCGAGACGCGCGCAGTCGATGGCCAGGCCCCGACGCTCCGCCACGTCGCTCATGTTGAAGGCGAGGATGAGGGGGACGCGGAGCTGGATGAGCTGGACGGCGAGATAGAGGTTCCGCTCGAGGTTCGAGGCGTCCACCACGTCCACGACGACGTCGGGCTGCGCGTCGATGAGGAAATCGCGGGCGACGATCTCCTCGATGCTGTACGGCGTGAGGCTGTAGGTGCCGGGCAGGTCCACCACCTGCATGCGGACGCCGCGATGGTAGCAGACCCCCTCCTTCTTCTCGACGGTGACGCCGGGGTAGTTGCCCACGTGCTGGTGGGCGCCGGTGAGGTCGTTGAAGATGGTGGTCTTGCCGGAGTTGGGGTTGCCGGCAAGGGCGACGGTGAGGTGTGAGCGGTGTGGCTTGTCCGGCTCTTGCTGGCCCATGAGGGTCACTCGACGCGGATCTTCGCCGACATGCCGCGGCCGAGCGCCAGCCGCGTCCCCTTCACCTCGACCAGCACAGGCCCGGCGCCCTCATTGCGAATCATCCGCAACTCGACGCCGGGCACCAGTCCCATCGCCGCCAGATGGCCGGCCAGCCCACGCCCCGCGTCCACCCCCCGCAATCGCACGGTCGCGCCGGCGGGCACCTCGCTGAGCCACCTCTCGGCGCCCAGCTTCGGCGGCGTCACGTCACTGCTCGGTTGACTCATGCTGTCCTTCTTGTGCCAGTCCTGACTCGGGATGCCGCTCGACAAACTCCACGAGCCGTTCGAGGACGACCGGCTCGATGGCGTGCTCGATGGCACAGGCGTTGCGCTCCGCCGTCTCGGGCTCCACGCCGAGCAGGTCGGTCAGGAACTCGGTGAGCACCTGGTGGCAGCGGAACAGGTCGCGGGCGATCCGCTCGCCGGCCGGCGTCAGGGTGATGTAGCTGTAGGGATCGTAGTTCACCAGGCCCTTGGCAGCGAGAGAGTGGAGCGCGCCCGTCACCGACGGCATCTGGACGCCGAGGCGCGCCGCGATGTCCTTCACCCGTGCCACACGGTTCCGCTGGACGAGGCGGAAGATGGTTTCGAGGTAATCCTCGAGGCTCGCCGACAGCTCGTGAGTCGCCGCCATGGCATCCCTTGCCGAATGATGTTTGCCGTACCTAAGATTATACGGGTCGCCGAAGCCCTGTCAAGTCCTTTCTCCTGACCGACAGGCGATTGCGTTGTCAGCCGGACGATGACATTCTGGTAGGGTCGCCTCCCGCTGAGCGCTGCTGGCGAGCCGCAGGAGCCTTCTGCGCACGCGCAAACCCACCAACGCGTACGGAAACCCACCTGGAGTTCTGACAACGCAACCGCCTCCCTGACCAAGTGCGGCCCGGGCTGCTCGGGAACCGCTCGGAACCATCCCACAGCTCCCCGCCCCGAACACCTGGAATCTGACAGGGCCGAGTGAGGCAGCCGGCACCCCCACAAACCGCTCGACCATGTTGAGCCAAGAGGCCCCAGTCGGCGTGAAGTGGATGTGCC
>CAZDNN010000559.1:0-4381 GCA_964506385.1 uncultured Planctomycetota bacterium | reverse complement strand
CCGACCAGGCACGCACCATCCGCATCCCCGTCCACATGATGGAGACCATGAGCAAGCTGCGCAACGTCTCCAAGCGGCTCGCCCAGGAGCTCGGCCGCGAGCCCACCGTCGAAGAGATCGCCGCCGAGGCCGACATCTCCATCGAGGAGGCACGCCGAGTCCTCAAGATCTCCCGGCCGCCCATCTCGCTCGACAGACCCATCGGTGAGAGCGAGGACAGCTATTTCGGCGACTTCATCGAGGACGAAACCGCCGAAAACCCCGTCATCGCCGCGACCCACGAGATGCTCAAGGAGAAGATCCGCCAGGTCCTCGACACCCTCACCTACCGCGAGCGCGAGATCATCAAGTTGCGCTACGGCATCGGAGACGGGTATACTTACACACTGGAAGAGGTGGGCCGGCGATTCCGGGTCACCCGCGAGCGGGTGCGCCAGATCGAAGCCAAGGCCATCCGCAAGCTACAGCACCCCATTCGAAGCAGGAAGCTCGAGGGGTTCATGGGAGACGCCAGCAGATAGGCAGGAGCCGCATGGCCAAGAATCAGGCCCTGGAGGCCCTCAGAGACCTCCACAGGGTGGACAGCGAGATCGACAAGATCGACGCTCAGACGGAGTTGCTGCCTGTCTCACTCCACCGCATCGAAGCCCGCCTGAACCGACAGCTCCAGGCCATCGACCACAAGAGGCAGCGCCTCAAAGCCCTGCGCTCCCAAATCCACACCAAGGAGGTCGATCTCCGCGCCGCCGAAGAGCAAGTCGACAAGCTCAGCCAGCAGATGCGCAAGATCCGCACCAACAAAGAGTTCACCGCACTACAGCACGAGATCGGCATCAAGCGGGTGGATGCCTCGCGGGTCGAAGACCACATCCTCGCCCTCATGGCCGACATCGACCAGCTACAGGCCGAGATCAAGGAGATCGAGCAGAACGTCGCCCAGATCCAGCGCGAGCTCGCCGAGGAGCAGGAGCTCGTTGACGAAGAGGCCGCCAAGCTCGCCGCACGCCGCGCAGAGCTCAAGCGCCAGCGCGGAGCCGTCGCCAGGAACGTCGAGCCCGAGCTCCTCCAGGAATACGAGAGGATCGCCGCCAGCAAGGGCTCCTCGGCCCTGGCAGCCTGCGTCGGCCGGACCTGTCAGGGCTGCTTCATGCAGATCCCGCCCCAGCTCGACCAGGACCTCCACGCGGGCATCAAGATCGTCTACTGCCCCTCCTGCTCCCGCATCCTCTACCTGCCCTGAAGAGGCGAGTGGATGGATGATCGGATGGGGTGCAATGCCTCAGACGGGGTTGGACAACCCCCCTCAAGCGGCTGGTATAGTGCACCCGGAGCCGCCTCGTGGACGCGGCCTACGCAGGACTCCTGGCCGGCCTGGCCGTGGGCACCAAGGTCTCCATGGCACCTGCCGCTGTCATCCTCGCGCTCTGGTTTCTGTTCCCCCGACAGGGCAGCAACTTGCGCCTGCCTGGGCGCGCTGCCCTCGTGGTTGTCTTCACTATCGGGGCCGCTCTGACCGGCCTATTCTGGTATGCGCGGAACGTGGTGTGGACAGGGAACCCCCTGTTCCCCGGGGCGCGCGGATCGCCTGGTTCGGCAACAGCCATTACTACGCTCTCTTCGGCCGTCAGTTCCAGTTCGCACCTGTCAGTGTCACCGCCGAGGAATCGAGCGTACTACGAGCGACCGCGGGGGCACGGGGCAAGAGGAATGGACGCGATGCGACGCGGATTCAGAGGCGACCCCTGGAGGCCTGCAAGGCCGAGATAGGATAGCCCAGGGCAAGCGGCGAGCGAAGCGTAGCCGCGACGCCCTGGGTGTCCCGCCCCCCACAACACAAGCCCTGTAAGGGCGGCACAGCCCCCCGTCACCCGGCCCCCCCCGCAACGGAGGCCGAAGGCAGCCGTCCAGACAGGGCAAATGTCAAATGTCAAGGGCGTGTTGCCCAAAGGGGACCGGCGGCCTGAACGGCAAGGTGTATCGCCCGGATGTCCTGGCCCACGCCCATGCCCTGTGAGCAGTACGCCTACCGCCGTAGTCGCAGTGCCTTGGACGCCGTCCAGGCAGTGCACCGGCTGGTCAACACGGGGCATACCGAGGTGGTGGACGCCGACCTGAGGGGCTACTTCGACAGCATCCCGCACGGTCCGTTGATGAAGTGTCTCGCCCGCCGCATCAGCGACGGAGCCGTTCTGCGGCTCATCAAGATGTGGCTCGAGGCGCCCGTGGAAGAGACCGACAAGCGGGGCCGTGGCCGCCGCACGGAGGACACCGCACCCGGCGAGAACGAGCCGCTGGCGGCGACACCTGGTGAGAAATGCGGGCTAGCCGATGCGCGCGATTGCTTCCTTGACCGCCTCGTCCACCGTCTCGACGAGTGCGATCAGCTCGAAGTCCTTCGGGCGGACGGCGAGGTGGTCGCGGTAGGTGGCGAGGACCGCCTGCCATGCGGGGCCGACGCAGATGAGCGGCCGGCGCGGGACGGCGCGGGTCTGGAAGAGGGTCCAGGTCAGATGGAGCTCGGTGAGGGTGCCGATGCCGCCGGGCAGGCAGATGCAGGCGTCGGCGATGGTGATGAGGCGGCGGAGCCGCTCGAAGAAGTCGGGGGCCTTGCGCTCGTCGTCGATGTAGAGATTCGCGGGAGCGGGGTCGAAGACGGCGGTGGTGATGCCGATGGCCGAGCCGCCCGCCTCGCGCGCGCCCATGGCGCTCGCTTCCATCGTGCCGCCGTAGCCGCCGTTGCAGATGGTGAAGCCCGCCTCGGCCAGGAGCCTTCCCAGCCGATAGGCCTGCTCGTACGCCGCAGTGCCCGGCCTCGCCCCGCTGCCGCGCGAGGCACCGAAGATGGTGATGATCCTGCCCATTGCGATGCGTAATCCGTGATGCGTGATACGTGACTACAGACGCCCGGGGGAGGCGCCTGCCCACTCCGCGGTCCTCACCGGGCTACTTGACCGCGAAGACGGCCTTGGCGGCGCCGGAGTTGCCGGCGTCGTCCCTGGCGCGGAGGACGATGGTGTGCTGGCCCCTGTCGAGCGGCTCGGTGGTGAAGCGGACCGTCTCGGCGGCGGAGTCGAAGATGCCGTCTGCGGCGGGGACGTTCGTCCAGTCGCCGGCGTCGATCGAGTATTCGGCGGAGGCGAGGGTCGAGCCCTTGTCAGTGCAGGGTGCGATGACGGTCGCCGTGCGGTCGGGGTGCACCTGGGTCTTGAGCGCGCCGACGGCGGGCGGGGTGTTGTCGATGGTGAATGCCTCGGTGATCCGCTCGTCGGAGAGGGCCTGTGCGGGGGGATTGCTGCCTGCGTCGCTGGCGACGACGCGGATGCGGTAGGCGCCGTCGGGCACGTTGTGGGTATCCCAGTCGTGGTAGGTCACGCCGAGGCGCTCGCCGAGGCGCATCCAGTTGGTCTCGCCCTCGCCGCGGAAGTAGACGTCGTAGAGCAGGTTGTCCTTGTTCGGGTCTGTGGCCTTCCAAAGGATGCGGATGCGGTCGGGGAATGGGCCGCGCTGGGGGTTGGCGGGCCGCTTCTTGGTGGTCAGGGGCCTGGAGGCCGGCGTGGGCTGTGGGGGCGCCGGGGCGCCGGGCTGGGGCCGCGGCTGCGGGCGGCGCGGCTCGGGCACCTTGCCCACCTTCACCTCGGTCACCGTGGGCGGGCGGTTGCTCTGTGCGTAGGCGATGACCACCTCGTCAAGTGTCGGCGTGGCGTCGCCATTCGACGTCTTCAGGGTCGCGCGGTACTGGATGAACCGCGCCGGCGGCCCGCCGATGGCGGCGCCTTCGGGCTCTCGGTGGTCTGACGACCAGTCGCTCCACGTGGCGTCGGGCTTCGCCACGTTGCCTGTGCGGACGGCGATGGCGACTGAGGTGCCGCGCGGGGCGTCGGCGACCCAGGAGAGCTGGCCCCAGTGCGAGAGGGTGCCGGTGTCGTAGACCTCGGACACGAGGGTGCCCTCGCTGGCGTGGCGTGCGGCCATGCGGTAGATGCGGCCGGGGTTAGCGGTGGCGAGGACGAGCCGGCCGTCGGCGACGGCGAGGGCCGTAATCTGGGACTCATCGAGGTCGGCGAGCTGGACGGCGCGGTCGCCGTTGACCCGATAGAGCTTGCCGTCGTTGCCCGTGGCGGCGAAGAGCTGGCCCTCGTGCCAGGCGAGGGCGTGGAAGGCGACGCCCTGGACGCTGAGCACCTTGGTCACGTCGCCGCTGGGGGCCAGGCGGTAGATGGAGTTGGTCGCGCTGAGCCTCGCGCCGGGTGCCGACGGCTTCGACGGCCTGCTTGGTATGGAGCCGCGGGAGGGTCCGGTGGACGGCCTCGCAGCCATGGCGGATGGCCGCCGCGAGATGATGATCGTCCTGCCCCCTGCGGGCGCCGGGGTGCTCGGCTTA
>CAZDNN010000558.1:0-4391 GCA_964506385.1 uncultured Planctomycetota bacterium | reverse complement strand
AGGTCCGCAATTATCGTCACTGGGCAACCTGCCAAGCCGTACGGGAATCGACGTGGAGCTCTGACGGAGCAACCGCCTACGCGCCGCGGGTTGACGTGGGTCTGCTCACCGCCTAGAATGCCCGCGTCGTCCGTTGCACGAAAGGGAGCCCCGCGATGACAGCACGCCGCCCCGCCGAACGTGGCCTGGACCGCCGCCAGTTTCTGCGCTCGACCGCCTCGGGCCTCGCCCTGGCCGCCGGTGCGTCCGCCGCAGAGGCGCCAGCCGACCGGCCGAACATCCTCTGGCTCTCGTGCGAGGACATCAGCCCCAACCTCGGCTGCTACGGCGACGCCTACGCCCGCACCCCCCGCCTCGATGCCTTTGCCGCCGAGGGCGTCCGCTACACCAACGCCTTCGGCATCACGGGGGTGTGCGCGCCCAATCGCTCCTGCATCATCACCGGCGTCTACCCCTCGACCCTCGGCAGCCACGGCATGCGCTCGACCACGCGGCTGCCAGCCCACATCAAGTGCTTCCCAGAATACCTCAAGGCCGCCGGCTACTACTGCACGAACGCCTCGAAGACCGACTACAACTTCCCCACCCCCAAGACCGCCTGGGATGCGTGCAGCGGCAAGGCCCACTACCGCGGCCGCAAGCCGGGGCAGCCCTTCTTCGCCGTCTTCAACTTCACGGTCACCCACGAGAGCCAGATCCGAGCTCCCGAGCCACGCTACCAACGCAACACCCGACGCCTCACCCCCGACCAGCGCCACGACCCCGCCAAGGCCCCCGTCCCGCCCTTCCATCCCGACACGCCCGAGGTCCGCAAGGACTGGGCTCGGTACCACGACAACATCACCGCACTCGACTACTGGGTCGGCGACCACCTCGACGCGCTCGAAAAGGCAGGCCTCGCCGACGACACCATCGTCTTCTTCTGGTCCGACCACGGCGCGGGGATGCCCGGCTGCAAGAAGTGGGTCTGGGAGAGCGGCCTCCACGTCCCACTCATCGTCCGCGTCCCAAGGAAGTGGGCGAAGTGGGCGCCGGGCAAGCCGGGCACCGCGACCGATCGGCTCGTCAGCTTCGTGGACTTCGCTCCCACCGCCCTCAGCCTCGCCGGCGTGCCCATTCCGAAGCATATGCAGGGCGTCGCCTTCCTCGGCGGCCAGGCGGGCGAGCCGCGGCAATACGCCTATGCCATCCGCGACCGCATGGCCGAGCGCTACGACACCGTCCGCGTCGTCCGCGACCGCCGCTACCAGTACCTGCGCAACTTCATGCCCCACCTGAGCTGGTCGCAGTTCGTCTCCTACACCGAGCAGATGCCCACCATGAGAATCTGGCGGAAGCTCCACGAGGAGGGCAAGCTCACAGGCCCCCCCGCCCGCTACTTCCAGACGAAGCCCGTCGAGGAGCTCTACGACAACGAGACCGACCCCCACCAGATCCATAATCTGGCAGGCGATCCCAAGCACAAGGCCGTTCTGGAGCGCATGCGCGCCGCGTGCTATGCCTGGATGCAGCGCACCGGCGACCTCGGCCTGCTGCCCGAGTACGAGATGCACAGAAGGGCCGAGGGCCGCACCCGCTACGACGTCGCCCACGACTCCAAGGCCAATCCCCTCCCCCGCCTCATCGAGGCGGCCACCCTCGCCAACGCGATGGACCCGGCGAACGTGCCCAAGCTCGTCGAACTGCTGGGGGCCGACGACCCCGCCGTCCGCTGGTGGGGAGCGGTCGGCCTCGTCGCCCTCGGCAAGAAAGCCGCCCCAGCAGCCGACGCGCTCGCCAGGGCTCTCGAGGACCCTGCGCCCAACGTCCGCGTCGCCGCCGCCGACGCCCTCTGCAACCTGGGCCGACACGAGGAGGCCCTGCCCGTCCTCCTCGCAGGCCTCGGGCACGCCAGCCCGTTCATCCGCCTCCGCGCCATCAACGTCCTCGACCGCATCGGCGAGCACGCCCGACCGCACCTCGACGCCATCCGCAAGGCCAGGCCGAAGCAGCGCGGCCACGTCGCCGGCTATGTCGGCCGCATCGCCGGCTATCTGCCAAGGAAGTTCGATCGGTGACCACGGGGTCCGCCACTGCTTTCATAGGACCCATAGGACCAATAGGACCCATTCGCCGCGTCCGCCTGCGCGTGCGTCGCCGCCTCCTGAGGAGGACCCGATGAGCTGTCAATCCCGCCGCCACTTCCTCAAGTCCCTCGGCCTCGGCGTAGCTGCGCTCGCCGCGCCCAGCCTCGCACGCTCCGCACGGCGCCGCAAGCCCAACATCATCTTCTTCCTCGTCGATGACATGGGCTGGATGGACAGCACGGTCTACGGCAGCCAGTACTACGAGACGCCGAACATGGAGCGCCTGGCCAGGCGCTCGATGAAGTTCGTCAACGCCTACGCGGCCAACCCCCTCTGCTCGCCGACCCGCGCCAGCATCCTCACCGGCAAGTACCCCGCCCGCCTGCGCATCACCACCCCCTCCTGCCATTTGCCGCCGCTGCCGCCCGACCAGCCGCTCCTGCCCGAGACGGGGCCGCCCAACCGCAAGGTCCTTACGCCCACGAGCCGCCGCTTCCTCCCGCCATCCGAGTACACCATCGCCGAGGCCCTCCGCGACGCGGGCTACCGCACCTGCCACATCGGCAAGTGGCATCTGGGCCTCAGGCCCGAGCACTGGCCGAACGTCCAGGGCTTCGACGTGAAGTTCCACGGTGCGCCCGACCCCGGGCCGCCGAGCTACCACTCGCCCTATGGCTTCAAGGCTGGCAACGTCACGCCCGGCCCCGACGGCGAGTACATCACCGACCGCGTCACCGACGAGGCCCTCAAGTTCATCGAGGCCAACCGCGAGCGGCCATTCCTCCTCCACCTCTGGCACTACGCCGTCCACGGCCCCTGGGGCCACAAGGAGGAGGTCACGAAACGCTTCGCCGCGAAGAAGGACCCCCGCGGCAAGCAGGGCAACGCCATCATGGCCTCGATGCTCTGGAGCGTTGACCAGAGCCTCGGGCGCCTCCTCGACAAGCTCGACGAGCTGGGCATCGCCGACGACACGGTCATCGTCTTCTTCTCCGACAACGGCGGAAACGTCCACTCCAACACCGACACCGACCACAAGACGGCCCGCATCAAGCCCGGCCACCGCCGCTGGCCCATGATCCGCGACTGGCGGAAGTACGCCGGCAACCGCCCTCCCACCAACAACGCGCCTCTCCGGGGCGGCAAGGCCACCATCTGGGAGGGTGGCTCCCGCGAGCCACTGCTCGTCTGCTGGCCGGGGGTTGTCAAGCCAGGCTCCGAGTGCGACGCCCTCGTCAGCAGCATCGACTTCTACCCGACTCTCCTCGAGATCGCGGGTGCGAAGCCGAAGCCTGGCCAGGTCATCGACGGCGTGAGCCTCATGCCCCTGCTCAAGGGCGCCAGGAAGCTGGCCCGCGAGGCCATCTTCTGCCACTTCCCCCACAGCTTCGGCGCCCGCAGCCCAGCCGCCACATGGGTCCGACGCGGCGACTGGAAGCTCATCCGCGTCTACGACACCGAGCACTTCCCCGAGCCACGCCTCCTCTACAACCTCCGCGACGACATCGGCGAGACCACCAACCTCGCCGCACAGCACCCCGCCCTCGTCAAGGAGCTCGACGCACTCATCGACCGCTTCCTCGCCGACACCGACGCCCTCGTCCCCAAGCCCAACCCCGCCTACAACCCCACCGCCGCGGCCATGGCGCGCTGGGTCAACAGGGGCTGCGACGCCGCGATCCAGGACGGCATCCTCAAGCTCCAGTGCAACGGCCCGAACGCCTTCATCGCCAACGCCAGCTTCCGCCACCAGGGTCCCGCCGCCCTTCGCGTCCGCTGCCGGACCAAGGTGCCCGGCAAGGGCAAGGTGCAGTGGCGGACGGCCGATCAGAAGGCCTTCCAGGAGGGCCACACCGTGCCCTTCGAGCTGCCCGCCGGCGATTGGGCCGAGGCCGAGGCGAGGATTCCCGTCAAGGGCACCCTGGTCCACATCCGCCTCTTCCCCGGCGTCGGCAAGGGCGGGGTCGAGATCGACTGGATCCGCCTCGCCCGGCCCGACGGCACGGCCACGCAGACCTGGCAGTTCGGCAAGTGACGGGCCGCGCCGCCGCCGAGAGCCGGGATGCGGTTCCAGGTTGCAGGTTCCGGGTTCCGGGACGGAGAGAGCCGCTCCTGTCCGGCACCCGGAACCCGGCAGCCGGAACCTGAGACCGCCCCGTGGGGGCCGGGAAGACTCTCCCATGGGTCCTCCCGGCCCCCGCTCCCGCCGCGGGGCCTGCCTCGGCCGGAAACCGAATTGTCAAAGAGCGTGTGCGGCGACGGGGCGGCCATAGCAGCCCGTGGCAGAAGTCCGTTCGGACTGCGTGCGGGTCTTCGGGCCGATCT
>CAZDNN010000557.1:0-4405 GCA_964506385.1 uncultured Planctomycetota bacterium | reverse complement strand
GGCAGACTGGCCGCCCCACCTGCCTGGGCGACTGGACTGAGACCGTGGACACACCGACCTGCCTCGACGCCGCGGCCCGTTCCGTCGAGGTCGCTTGCGATGCAGTGCTCGCGCGCGGCACCTTCAGCGAGAGGGCCGCGGCCATTCGCAAGCAGATGCGGGCCGCCACAACCGCCCTCGTCCGGTCAGGCGTTCTCGATGTCCAGGCCCAACGCCTGGGCATCCATCAGACCGAGTTCCAGTGGGAAGCCCCCGCACGCGGTCCCTGCCGCCACGGGTAGCCCACAGACCCGCCGGATCGCGACCGACCCTGCCTGGCTGAGCCGCCGCACCAGCAGGCTCCCGACCGGGACATTCCCTTCGCAGAACGCTGGCCCCCGGCCACAGCGGCGGCAGGGGAGCCCAGGAGCGTGGGGCGCACGCCCCTCACTTCATCAGCAGCAGGCTCAGGGCCATGACCGCCATCCCGGCGACGAGGCCGAAGAGGCTGTCGTGGCCCTTGCCGTACGCGCGGCTCGTCGGCAGCAGCTCGTCGAGGCTGATGTAGACCATTATGCCCGCCACCCCGCCGAAGAGCAGGCCCATCACCTGCGGCGGCACCGCCCCCGACTCGCCGCCCAGGAAGAACCGCAGCGCCAGGTACGCCAGCCCCGCGCCCACTGGCTCCGCCATCCCGCTGAGGAACGAGTAGACGAAGGCCTTCCTGCGGCTTCCCGTGGCGTAGAAGATGGGCACGGAGACGCTGATGCCCTCGGGGATGTTGTGCAGCGCGATGGCCACGGCGATGGCGAGGCCGACGCTGGGGTCCTCGAGTGCGGCGAGAAACGTGGCGAGCCCCTCGGGGAAGTTGTGGATCCCGATGGCGAGCGCGGTGAAGAGCCCCATGCGCAGCAGACGCTTCTCGGCGACCCGATGGTCATGGGCGCCGGGGGCAGCGCTCGCGGGGTCGGCGGCGATGGCATCGAAGTCGGGCATCGGCGCCGAGGGGTCGCCGAGCGGCGCCATCTCAGCGGCCGTGTGGGTCTCGTGCGGGTTCTCCGCCGACGGGATCAGGTTGTCGATCAGCCCGATCAGGAGCATCCCGCCAAAGAACGACGCCGCATTGATCCAGTGGCACCAGTAGTCGCCGTAGACCGCCGCCAGCGCGTCCACGCCCTTGTAGAAGATCTCGACGAAGGACACGTAGAGCATCACCCCCGCCGAGAAGCCCGTGGCGACGGACAGGAAGCGGTAGTTCGCCCGCTTCGCGAAGAACGCGATGGCGCTGCCGATGCCGGTCGCCATCCCGGCGAAGACCGTCAGACCCAGCGCGATCCAGACTCTGTCCATGGGATCATCGTGCTCCGGATCCGTGTGCCCGTCACCAGAGGGCCGCCTGGATTGTAGCCCGTCGGGAGGGGCTGTCAATCCACCATCGGCCTGAGCGTTTCCCAGGGTGTCGCGGCTCGCCATTGCGCGCCGCTTGCCCTGGGCCATCTTACTGCGGCCCCCCAGGCGTCGTGACCTGCGGAGGGGCGAGGCGATGGGATGGGAAACGGCGAACGCCGAATGACCAGAGACGGATGAATGGGGAAGGGGCGAATGCCTTGCGGCGCGAGCACGCTGGCGCTACACTCTTCCCGACCGAGGGGTGTCGCCTTGGACAGCCATGGTGGGCCGCCGGGCACCCGCGGTTCGAGGCGTTGGGGACGGTGCGATGAAGATCCTGCTGTTGTCTCCCAGCCAGCACGCGACCCTCCGGACGCCGAGTGCGCTCCAGATCCCGGAGCTCGCACTCCAGGTGCTCGCGGCCTTGACGGACGAGCGGCACGAGGTGCGCATCGTCATGGAGGAGTTCGAGGACATCGATCTCTCACTGGCGCCCGACCTGGTGGGTCTGAGCCTGATGACGGCGAACGCGCCGCGGGGCTACCTGATCGCCGACCACTTCCGCAGCAAGGGCGCGAAGGTGGTCATCGGGGGCATCCACGCATCGGTGCTGCCCGACGAGGCGCTGGAGCACGCCGACGCGGTGGTCGTGGGCGAGGGGGAGCCGGTGTGGCCCGATGTGGTGGCGGACGCCGAAGCCGGGAGGCTGAGGCCCTTGTACCAGGCCGATGGCCCGGCCGACCTGTCGAAGATCCCTCATCCGCGCCGCGACCTCGGCGCGGTGAAGCGGTTCATGAACGTCAATCCGCTGATGACCACGCGGGGCTGTCCCTACGACTGCGAGTTCTGCTCGGTCTCGAGGGTCTACGGGCGGCAGATCCGGACCTTCCCGCTCGACTGGGTGGTCGAGGACGTGAAGCTCTCGGGCCGCAGGTACCATCTGATCCTGGACGACAACGTCATCGGGCGCCCCGCCTACGCCCTCGAGCTCTTCAAGGCCCTCCGGCCACTGAAGATCCGCTGGGTCGGCCAGTGCTCCCTGTCGCTGGCCAACCGCGCGGACCTGCTGCGCGCCGCGTATGACAGCGGCTGCCGGGCACTCTTCGTCGGCATGGAAACGGTGTCTGAGGAGTCGATGAGGCGTCTGAAGAAGTCATTCCGCGACCTGCAAGACGTGGAGGAGGCCATCCAGCGAATCCAAGCCATCGGCGTCCGCTTCCACGCCTCGGTGGTGTTCGGCTTCGATACCGACGAGCTTGGGATCTTCGACGATACCCTTGAGTTCCTCATGAAGTGCCGCGTCCATTCCGCGACCTTCAATATCCTCACGCCGTACCCCGGGACAGCAGTCTATGAGAATCTCAAGCGGGAGGGCAGGCTCTTCACCGAGGACTGGGCCTACTACGACCACTCGACCGTGGTCTTCCAGCCCGCTCGCATGACACCGCGCGAGCTCGCCGAGGGGCAGCACAGGGTCCGCCTGCGCTTCTACCGGCTGCGCTCGATCCTCAAGCGCCTGCCCCACCACATGAGGCACCCTGTGTTCTTCCTGGGCATCAACCTCGCCATGCGCTTCTCGAGACGGCGGGCCAGGCTGCCCCTGGCGCCGGGGGGCGAGGGGGCAGGGGCCTTCGTGCCGTCCGGCGAAAAGGCGAATTGATCCGCGGCCGGCTGCCGTGGCGCCGGGCTCGGGACCCGACGCTTGGCATTCCAGCCAGGCGCGGCCTTGCCAGCCGGTGCCTGGCGGACAGCGGCCCCTACCTGCCCCGCATGTACAGGAAGCCCCCGACGACGAACGCAATGACCACCACGAACAAGATGACGCGAATCATGGCGCGTCCTCCTTCTGCCGTGAATCGGTGCCACCCGCCACCCGGCGCGCCGGCCAGGGAGGCCGGCGCGCGCACGGGTGCAGGTCAGGCGGCTACCAGGAGCCGCGACGGCCCCCACCGCCGCCACCCCCGCGGCGATCGCCGCGAGGCTTGGCCTGGTTGACCTTGATCTGGCGGCCGTCGAGGTCGGAGCCGTCGAGCGCGGTCATAGCGGCCTGCGCCTCCTGATCCGAGGGCATCTCGACGAAGCCGAAGCCGCGCGACTGCCCAGTGTCCCGGTCGGTGATGACCTGGGCCGAGGTGACCTCGCCGTGGGCCTCAAAGGCGGCCCGCAGTGACCCGTCGTTCGTCTCGAACGACAGGTTGCCAACATAGATGTTCATCCACAAACACTCCAAGCATGGGAATCCATCGAGCTCCCGCGGCCGGCCGCCGTGTGCTGTTCCCAGGGCATTCGGGCGTTGCTGCCAAAAGCGGGCACACCCGCGCGGCTCACCTACGGCGGAGAGCGCAAGCGCGGAGGATAGACAGCAATGGGGGTTCAGGCACTTACCGCAAGCGGCTCAGAGGAAGGTGCAAACAGGCAGGCTACTCAGGAGGGCTTGGACCTGGCGAACCCAGTGCTCTGAGCATATTACCACATCCGGGGTGTGGATACAAGGACAAACCGGATTCGATTTGCCTCGGGGCATGCCCCCTTGCGCCCTCGCGCAGTTGACAGGCACTCCCTCACGATGGTACGTTCATCTCCCGACAGACCACAGCCCATCCACCACCAGGAGGCGGCCCCATGGACGACAACGGCAGAGTCCTCGCCATCGGCGCCCACCCCGACGACGTCGAGTTCCGCTGCGCAGGCACCCTCGCGCTGCTGCGGCAGCGGGGCTACGAGATCGCCATCATCACCGTCGCGAACGGCGACTGCGGGTCCACCGAGCACTCGTCCATCGAGATCGCGCGCATCCGCAAGGGCGAGGCGGCCGAGAGCGCCGCACTCCTCGACGGGCGCTACATCTGCCTCGACGCCGGCGACCTCGCCTTCGGCTTCGACCTCGACCTCCGCCGCAAGGTCACCAACGCCATCCGCGAGATCGACCCCTTCCTCGTCCTCACCCACCCCCACGAGGACTACATGGCCGACCACGAGATCACCAGCCGCCTCGTCCGCGACGCCTGCTTCGGCGCCCCCATCCCCAACTACGGCG
>CAZDNN010000556.1:0-4413 GCA_964506385.1 uncultured Planctomycetota bacterium | reverse complement strand
AAGAGCCAAGGCCAGACTCGGCCACCGACCAGTCCTGCGCTGGCGCGACGCCAGGCAGTTCCGCGCGCGGGGCTCGGCGGGGGGTAATGCCCCCACGTGGGCATGAAACGTTGTCGGGCAACGCGGGTCTATTCGCGGGTCATGGGGCCTCGCAGAAGTAATCCCCTGCCCGCGCAGTTCCCGCCGCGCTGCGACCCGGTCTGTCCGCGTCCATCCTCTCGGCACGCACCCTCGATCCCCTTGGCCCGTGCCTTCTCCGCCCATGGGTCGAGTGGGCCGCCCAATCGCCCTGCACGCGCCTCCAACCGGCAATGACAGGGGGATGTCCCAGGTCCCCTGAGTGCCGTGAGGCCGCCCTCTGCGCTCTGCGAAGGGAATGCCGCCGCTCTGGGACAAGGGGTGCGGCTGGGCAAGCGGCGAGGACGCCGCAGGAGGCCCGTGCAAGGAGAGGCCGAGGGAGCGGTGGCGGCTGGCCTCAGGACATGACCGCGACGGTGGCGTGGCCCGGAGATTACTTCTGCGCGTCTCGCTGGCGTTCGTGGATGCAGGCAACTTCCGCCACCACCGAGGCAAGGTCGGTGGGGGCCGCCGTCCCTGCGTTCGCTGAACGCGTACCGAGCGGAGTCTCAGGAGAGGCATAGGACCTATCAGCCCGTGGCAGAAGTCCGTTCGGACTGCGTGCGGGTCTTCGGGCCGATCTCCGCGTTGCGAGATCTCGACCCGAATCCCTCGCACTCGTCTGCGAAGGACTTCTGCCACGAACTGCTATGGGGCGGATAGGAGGGCCCCCATCGTCGGTTCCCATCGGTCCTATAGGTCCTATGCGATTCGCCGTGAGGCGCTGCCGTAGCCACAAGCCGGCGGGTCGGTCAGTTGGCGGGAAGCTCGATCATTTCGAGGGCGGGGTAGTAGCGCAGGCCGCCGCCGCGGAAGCTGGTGCCGATGACGATGAGAAAGTCGATGGCGCGGCCCGACATCGGGTAGCGCCACAGTTCGGGCGCCAGGAAGAAGGTCATCGGCCGGCTCCACCGGAAGATCCCGTAGCGCTCGGCCCCCCGGCGGCCTTCGAAGAAGTCCTTCAGCACCGACTCAGTGGTGATGGCCATGCCTCGGGGCATCAGGCTGCGGTTCCGCTTGTCGGGCGACGGGGCGAACCGCGCGGCGGCTGCCTCGCCGACGAGGTAGATGTGCTCGAGCAGCGTGTAGGACATTGCCGCCACCTTTGGGTTCTCACGGAAGGCAACCGGCAGCTCGAAGGTGCTGGGGGCGATGGGCTCGGTGCTTGTGCGCTCGACGGTCCAGGTGAGGGCGAGGCGCTCGGGGTCGCCGATGACGATCTTGCGCGGCACCCCGCCCAGGCCACCGAAGGCCATGACGAGCGGCGCGCGCCGGTCTCCCATCCCCCCACTCGCGGTCCGCGCCATGGCGCGCAGGGCGAGGAACACCTCGCGGGAGTCCTCCTCGACCCAGATCTCGCAGGGCGTGCGCGCGAGCTCGACGCGGCACAGGCGGCACGGGCGCCCGGCGATGGTCTCTACGTTGTAGGTCCGCGCGATCCGCGACGCGACGTGCTTCCGCATCGCGTCCCCGAGCTCCGCGAGCGCCCCACCGAGGTTCTTGAGGCTCTGCCGGATGTAGGTATGCTGGGCGCGGTTGGCGATCAGGATTTCCCCGCTCCGCAGGTCCACGATGGTCGTCAGGGCGTCGCAGCCGTGGGCGGGCTTGGACTTCGCGCCGAAGTGGCGAGCCAGGATGTCGGGGAACGTGGCTTCCTCGTGGTCGAAGCGCAGCCGCTCGGCGGTCAGCCACGTCTTGTGCTTGCGGGTCATCGTCCCGATGCGCCTGGACACGAGCACGCTGGTGCTCTCAGCATAGAAGCCCGCCAGCTCGCCGGCCCGTGCCGGCCCCGCTAGTGCGGCCACGGCACCCAGCGCGGCAAGGATGCAGCGGAGGGGGGTGGCAGGGATCTGCGCCGAGTGCCCAGTCACCAGGCCGTGTCCTCGCATGCAGTGTCAGTCGCCGACGCGGAATACGATGACGGTCACGTCGTCGGTCTCGCCGCTCTCGTCGGCGAAGGCGCCAAGGTCGGCCAGCACCGCGTCGAGTATCGCCTGGGGCTCGCGGGGTGCTGCGGCGACGACCCGCTGAAGGCGGTTCTCCCCGTACCAGGCGCCCTCGGCGTTAGACGTGTCGGTCAGGCCATCTGTATGCATCACCATCAGGTCGCCTGGCCGGAGGTCGATGCTCACGTCCTCATACTCCTGCCCCTCGATCGCGCCGAGGGGAAACTGGCGGACGATTTCCAGCGGCTCGACCCGCCCTGGCTCCGGCAGCACAAGGAGCGGCGGGGGATGGCCTGCGGAGGCGACGGTCAGCTTGCGCGCCGGGGCGTCGAGCACGCCGTAGAGCATCGTCACGTAGGTGCCCCGCGGCGCCCGTTCGAGCAGCAGCGCGTTGAGTTGGCCCAGCAGCTCGGCCGGCGTCTCGGCCTGGGGCACGAGGAACCGCGTGTGGCTGGACAGCCGTGCCATGAGCAGCGCCGCGGAGATCCCGCGGCCCGACACGTCGCCGATCACCAGCGCCAGCCGCCCGTCGCCCAGGGGCAGGAAGTCGTAGAAGTCGCCGCCCACCCCGAGAGCCGAGATGTGGTGGAGCGCGAACTCGTAGCCCTCCACCGACGGCGGGCCCTCGGGCAGGAAGCTGCGCTGGACCTCCCCAGCCAGGCGCATGTCCCGCTCCACCCGCTGGCGCTGGAGCAGCTCCCGCCGCATCCGCGCCCGCTCCACCGCCAGATTGATCTCCTTGCCCACCCACGACAGCAGCGCCAGGTCGTCCTCGCCGAAGGCCACGTCCTGCCGCCGCGAGTCCACGTAGAGCAGGCCTGTGACCTCTTCGTGGTAGAGCAGGGGCACGCACATGAGCGACGCGATGCGGTGGCGGCGGATGGTGAGAGTTCGATGGAAGCGCGGATCCGCCGCCGCCGCGGTGCTGAGCACGGCCTCACCGCGCTCGGCAGTCTGCCGCATCACCGTCGAGGACACCGTGACGTCAGCCGGCTCCAGCCCCTCGCGCAAGCGGCTGGCCCGTGGTGCCAGCGTGCCCGTCGCGCGGTCCCGCAGCATCAGCAGGGCCACGTCCGCGTTTGGGAAGATCTCGAGCAGCTTATCGAGCGCCCGCTCCAGCGACTCGTCCAGCGACAGCGTGATGTCCACCGCGTCGGTCACGTCGTAGATCATCGCGAGCCGCGAGCGCAGGCGGGCCACCTCATCGGCATCCGCGGCAGGCTGCGCCAGAGAGCCGTCGGCGGCGACCGGCACCATCACAGGGCCGCCAGGGACCTCATCGGTCTCGGTGAAAACCATCGTCGGCTTATGCTCGCGGCCCGTGGTGGCCTCGGGACCGGACTGAAAGACGAGGTGGAAGTCACAGATGTCGATGACATCGCCGTCCTGGAGCAGATGGCGGCGGATGCGGTGGCGGTTGACGAAGGTCCCGTTGCGGCTCCAGAGGTCCTCGATGAGGCAGCCGTCGTCGGAGCAGGCGATCTTCGCATGGTGGCGCGACACCGCCTCCGAGGCAAGGACCACGTCGGCGCTCGCATCGCGGCCGAGCACCGCCACATCGCCGAGAGCCACCTCGCGTCGTTCCGCACCCTCGTGTGTGATCACCAGGGTCGGCATCAGTCCATTCTCCGGTGAGTAAGGCAGCGGAGGGCCCGGGCGCACAGCAACATTGCGGGCGCCCCCATGATGATACCCTCACGCGTTCCCGGGTGCAAACTCCCGGTGGTGGCGCGGGAAAGTGGCCCGCCGCATTTGACAGACCATCGCCGTCTGGTATAATAAGGAGGCCATCGCGGGGTGGAGAAGTGGTATCTCGTCAGGCTCATAACCTGAAGATCGCAGGTTCGAATCCTGCCCCCGCTACCACCTGAAAAGAAGACTCTGAGGCTGTTGCTTGGTAGCGGGTGACAGCCGTAAAGTCTGGTAGGGCAAAGATTTCGGCTCGGCCCTCGTGATTCTGGGGGTCGAGCCGAATCTGTCTCACGAACGCCCGGATCACCCTCCGCTGCTCGTCAATCGAGCCTTCCTTCATCACGTCGCCGAACGAGCGTAGCATGTCGAGGACCGCGCGCGTGGCCTCGTCGAGGTCAACGTGCACGCCCGCGGCACGTTCCAGTTCCTCGATCCTGGCGGTGAGTCCGAGCAGTTCCCGCTTGAGGTCTGCGATGCGCTCGTCGGCGAACTCGCGGTTTTCCCGGGTGATGTTGTCCAGGATGTTGTTGATCTTCACGCGTATCTCCTCCCTCTGACCGCGGAGCCGCCGTAACTCCTCGGAAGCCCCCTCCTCGGTAACGCCCAGGTGTTGGCGCACCAGCGAACGTAGCTCGACCGGGTCGGCCGCCTCCAGCAT
>CAZDNN010000555.1:0-4421 GCA_964506385.1 uncultured Planctomycetota bacterium | reverse complement strand
GGTTGCGTTCAGGCGCGACGAGCAGCCACTGCTCGACGTTGGCCTGCACCCGCTTGCCCAGCACCCCGTCGAAGCGGAACTCCGCGCCGTGGAGGCGGTCGAGCGCCAGCCGTCCACGCTCGGCGGCGGCCGCGCCGCTGGTGCAGGCGACGGCTAGGGCGACCACCCACCAGCCGATCCCGTTCGCCACCAAGGCGATTCCCCCTATTCGTTGTAGGCGCGGATCTCGAAGAGGCGGGCCGACTTGTCGCCGTTGGTGGCATGGACGGTCAGGCGGAGCCTGGTAGCCGCGACGGGCTCGAAGCGGTGGACGCGGCGCCGCTGGAAGTTGCCCTTCACCGTAGCCACCGTCCGCCATGCCTTCCCGTCGTGGGCCGTCAGCTCGTAGTCGCGGACGCACTCGGGTGGGAGTGGCGCCGTGTGGTACTTCGCGTTCATGTCGGTGTCGAAGGTCAGGTAGACGGTGTTGAGGGTGGTGGGCTTCTCCCAGGCCAGCTCGAGCCACTGCGGCATGGGCTTCGCGGGGTCGGAGGCCCACTGGTTGCGCGCGCTGCCGACGACGCGGCTGACGCCGTTGATGGCATACTCGGGCGCGTAGTCGGCGGGCACGGCGAGCGCCGGCTTCGTGCGGAAGGCGTAGAACTGCCCCTTGACCACCGTCCACCGCGCATCGCCGCCGTAGGCCCGGCACGAGCCGAGCGGCGCGCGGCCCAGGTGCCACGACACGCCCTCAGTCGCCGGGAGCCACACCCACACGAAGGGCGCGTCGGGGGCCACGTCGAGCTTGAAGTCCACCCAGCCCTTCTTGCCCGCAGGCACGGTCGCCGTGACGGTCTTGATGTCCTCGCGCGACGAGAAGTCGCCCGTCTCCTTGCCCTCGCGGACGTGGAGCGTGACGGGGGTGTCCTCCGCGTTCTCTGAGGCCAGGAGCAGGCTGACGGTCTCGAACTTCTTGTGGACACCTCGCGGGAACATGACGGCGCGGGGCATGTTGAGGGGATGGATGTCGCGGTCGCCGCCCTTGCGGCCATGGCGGTCGTCGAACTCGTCGTAGGTGGCGGTGCTCGATGCCGTGACCTTGGCCTTGCGGGCGAGGTCGGCGGGGTCCTGGTTGCGGAGATCGGGGATGTACTGGTCGTGCTTGAGGAGGGTCTGCTGGAGCGCGGCGAGGTGCTTCTCGTAGATGCCGCGTGGGGTGGTGTTGCGGGCGACGGCCATTGCGGCGGCGGTGCCGGCGGCCTGGCCGGTGGTGGCGAGGGTGCCCTGGACGCGGACGGTGCCGAGCGCGATGTGGGTGACGCTCATGCAGCGGCCGGCCATCAGCAGGTTGTCGATGTTCCGCGAGTAGAGGCAGCGGTAGGGGATGGAGTAGAGGGGCGTTCGCGGATTGCAGTCGTAGGAGCCCTCGTCGCCCGAGTAGATGCCCTTGGGATGATGGACGTCGATGGGCCAGCCGCCGTGGGCGATGCGGTCGGGGAAGGGCACGGCCTGGAGGACGTCGTTCTGGGTGAGGATGTGGTCGCCGAGGAGGCGTCGGGATTCGCGCTTGGCGTCGCCGATGGGCACGTAGGCGATGGCGTAGTTGCGTGCTCGCTCGCGCTCGGGCCAGCGGTTCTTGATGTAGTCCCAGTAGCCGAAGCTGATGCGTATGAGCTCGTCGCGGGCCTGCTCGGCGTCCCACACGTCGTTGATCGTGCCTGGGTGCTCGAGCCACCACTGGCCGCCCGCGAAGTGTCTGATCCTGCGGCCGAAGCCTGTGGGCGGGGGGAACTTCGCGGCCCACGGCGGCGGGGTGTAGGGCGCCGGCTTGCCTGTGTCCACCGCGCGGTACGAGAGCGCGCGCCGCCCCATCAGGCAGCCGCTCATGGTGATCTTGTCGGCCTTCTCGGGCGCCAGGCTCTCGTTGAATTCGGCGCGGGCCTCGCGGCCGAAGCGGAAGTCGGCGCCCGCGAAGTAGCCCAGCCAGCCGTCGCCCGTGCAGTCGATGAACATCCTGGCCCGGTAGCGGTAGATCGCGTTAGTCAGCGTGTCCACGGCCTTGACGGCGGCGATGGTCTTCTTGTCGGCCATCTCGGCGGCGAAGACGTGGCGGTTGAGCAGCACCGTGAGGTTCTTCTCCTTCGCGGCGACGATGCGGAAGGGCTCGCTCATCTTGGGGTAGCCGTAGCGGGCCTTGACGCGGCCCACCTCCTCGATGATGCCGCTCTCGCGCGCGTTGGGCTTCGAGCTGCCGGCTCCGCAGATGTGGACGCCGAGCTCGATGCTGGCGTTGCCGCCGAGGACGGGGCGATTCTGGATGAGCGCGGTCTTCGCGCCCAGCCGCGCCGCGGCGATCGCCGCCGGGCCGCCGGCCGAGCCGGCGCCGACGACGATGACGTCGAAGGTCCCGCCGTCCTGCGGCTCGAGCGACAGGCCGGTCAGCCGGCTGCGTTCGCGGGCGATGTCCTCGACCTTCTCGGGCGGCGTGTACTTCAGGTCGGTCGTCAGGACGAGGGCGTCGCAGCGGCCGTAGTAGCCCGTCAGGTCGTGCAGGGCGAGGGTCGTCTTCCCCTGCTTCAAGCCGAAGTCGCCGGCCGACGCCCAGTGCCAGCGATCGTGAGCCGCCTTGCCGAAGACCTTCGCCGACGGCACGCCACCGATGACGACCTTGAACTGCCCGGGCGAGTGCTCGGGAATCCAGTCGCGCGACCGGACCCAGACCCGCCACGTGGCCGTCCGCGGGATGTCCACCTCCACCGTCGCGTCCGCGACGGGCGTGCCGACCCCCGCGGCGATGAGATAGGCCGAGCCCATCAGGTGCACGAACTGCGTGTCGAGCAGCCAGCCGCCGTAGTCGGTGAAGTCCTCGGCGTCGATCCACAGGAAGCCGTCTTGTGCCATGGCGATCTTCCTCGGGGGCTTGCGGAAGGGGCGGACGGTGTCGCCGACCTGCTGGGGCTTGATCGCCACGTCCTTTTGTGCCTGGAGGCTCTGGCGGCCTCGCACGACCGACGCCTTGATCTCGACGGGCGACAAGGCGCGATTGTAGAGCCGCACCTCGTCGAGCACGCCGGCCAGCGTGCCGCCGCCGATCGACGAGCCGATGTAGACGCTCATCGGGGAGGCCTCGATGGGCTTGTCGTGCGGTGAGCTGGCGTCCTCGACGCCGTTGACGAACAGCCGCATGTGCGCCCCGTCGTAGGTCGCGGCGACGTGCAGCCACTCGCCCGTCGGCCATTCGGTCCGCTTCGAGTGCACGTAGGCGAGCGTCTCGCCGTGCCAGAGCACCAGGCCGAGCCGCGGCCCGTCGAACCGCAGGGCGAAGGCATTCTCCTTGCGCACGATGGCGGGGAAGCCCGCGAGCTGGCGTTCGGCGAGCTTCACCCACGCCTCGATGGTCAGGGCCTTCGTCGGGCTGAGGCTGGGGGAGGGCGCGGCGTAGACGACGGTCGTCCGCCCGTCGAACCCCATGCCCGTGTTGCTCACGCCCTTGACCAGCGTGCCGGCGCGCACCATCGCGTCGTTGGCCTGTCCCGACTGGTCGGGCACGACCCGCCCCTTCGCCTCGTCGAAGGCCCAGTGGCCGACCAAGCCTCTCTCGGGCGCGGCGGCGAGGGCGCACGTGGCAATGAGAGGCAGGCAGAGAGCCACCGTGAAGTTCCCGTGTCGCACGTTCCGTCTCCTAGCCTGTTCAGCGCGCGCCTCTCTTCAGCCGCACGCTGTGCGGCGCGATGCGCAGAGCACTGACGTTTCTGACGATCGTGATCGTCAAACAAAGGGTACACTACAGTACCCTGTACAAACATAACGCCATCGTCAGTTCTGTCAAAGGCGGCGCGGCCCGGCTTCCTACCCCCTCCAGCTCACAATGGCACCGCTCTCTCCGAGCTCGCGACGCAGCTTGTCGGTGTCCACGTCGGCGAAGGTCGTGCCGTCCTGGACGATCTGGCGGGCGGCCTGGCCGGCCGTCAGGCGGAGCAACTCGCGGCGGCTCGGGCGTGCGTCCTCGGTCATCGGGTGCCTCTCTGTCGCTGCGGCTTCCAGCGCAAGGCGCGGAGCGGGATGATCGACAGGCCGCAGTCCTCCTTGCTGATCGAGTAGACGACGTAGAGCTTGCCGTCGTGCTCGTGGGCGTAGGGGTAGGACCACTGCCGCGCCTTGGCGCGGCCGCCGAAGGGCGGCTTGCTCGGGCCGAAGCGGATCTTCCAGATGCGGCTGAGGGTCTTCGCGCCCGGCTTGCTCACGGCGATCACCAGGGTGTCGCGCTGCGGCATCCCCTTGGCGGGGAAGTTCGAGACCAGGTAGCGCTGCCCCGTGCTGAGGATGCCGGCGTAGGGCTTGGCGTCGCTCATCGGGTAGTTGCTGACGCGGCAGGGCGACCAGGTGCGGGCGAAGTCGCTGCTCTCGGCGACGAGCGCGAGCTTGGGACTGCGCGGGCGGAT